>DAOSLL010000057.1:0-12004 GCA_035368905.1 Rhodoferax sp. | reverse complement strand
CTGTTGCCGGAACTGCAGCACCTGGCGGTTGTGGTGGGTTTGGTATGGCGCACGGTGGTGATGTGGATCGTCCTGCTGGCCCTCTTGACGCTGGCCCGGCTGCTTGGTTAGTTTTCAAGCGAATTTGTGCTCCAGCCCTTGCTGCATATGCGTAGGCAGCTATTGAATTTAGAGTGAATCTGTGATGTCCCTGAGTTTCTTCAGCCCGGTTCTTGCACGCCTGGTGCCCTATGTTCCGGGTGAACAACCCAAAATCGACAAGCTGGTCAAGCTCAACACCAACGAAAACCCGTACCCGCCTTCGCCCAGGGTGGTGTTGGCCATCACCCGTGCCGCACAACAGGGTTTGCAGCTCTACCCCGACCCGGATGCCAGTGCGCTGCGCCAGGCCATAGCGGCGCACCACGGCATTGCAGAAAAACATGTGTTTTTGGGCAATGGCTCGGACGAGGTGCTGGCCCATGCTTTTTTTGCCTTCTTCCAGCAAGGCTTGCCACTGCTGATGCCTGACATCAGCTACAGCTTTTACCAAGTTTATTGCAGGCTTTACAGCATTGCAGCACAAGTCGTGCCCTTGACCGAAGACCTGCGCCTGAATGTGGCTGACTATGCCTGTGCGGATGGGTTGAAGGTCGCTGGCGTGGTGCTTGCCAACCCGAATGCGCCCACCGGTGTCGGCTTGCCGCTGGCAGACATCGAAACACTGCTGCAGATGCACCCAAAGCGGGTGGTGCTGGTCGATGAAGCCTATGTCGATTTTGGCGGCCAAAGCGCGCTCGAACTGATTGGCCGTTACCCCAACCTGCTGGTGGTTCACACCCTGTCGAAGTCGCGCTCGCTGGCCGGATTGCGTATTGGCTATGCCTGTGCCCAGCCACACCTGATCGAGGCGCTGCAGCGGGTCAAAAACAGTTTCAACTCTTACCCGCTGGATCGGCTGGCGATTGCCGGTGCCGTGGCTGCATTTGAAGACCAGGGGTATTTTGAGCAGACCCGCCAGGCCGTGATGAGCAGCCGCGAGGGCCTGGTGCTGGCGCTGGAAGACCTGGGTTTTGTGGTGCTGCCATCACAGGCAAACTTTGTTTTTGCGCGCCACCGGTCGCGTGATGCGGCTGCGCTGGCGGCAGATTTGCGCGCGCGTGGCGTGCTGGTGCGGCATTTCAGCTTGCCACGCATCGACCAATATCTGCGCATCAGCGTTGGCACGCCGCAACAGTGCGATCTGCTGATTCAGGCGATCTCATCAAGCTTCTGAACCATCTGGGCTGTTATCTCGCCATGCCTGGCGTTTGCAATGAATGCGACCGGGTGCTGAGGCACGGGTATTCGGGAATGGAACCAGACCTGCCGTCGGCCCCGGCCAGCACCTGCCGTAGCAGGCCAGCGTCGTCTGCCGGTCTGCTGCGGCTGGCCGTTGTGCCAACCATCGATAGCGCCGGGTCTGTTTCAACTCAGTATCCAAATTACTGTCAATTTTGTAGCGATTGGCGCTTATTCCATGCGGGCTAGCGCCTGATTTGACCATTGAAGTGACACTGCGGCCAGGTTCATGCAGGTGGCTGCAGTTATCAAACTTACCCTGCGCGATGTCATTGCGCCGACCATCAATAGCGCCGGGTCTGTTTCAGCTCAGCATCCAAGTCACTACAAAAGTTGCAGCAGTTAGCGCTTATGCCATCATGGCTAGCGCCTGATTTGACCATTGAAACTACACCGCAGCCGGGCTCATGCAGGTGGCTGCTGTTAAAGAACTTGCACCGCGCCATGTCACTGCGCCGACCATCAATAGCGCCGGGTCTGTTTCAGCTCGGCATACAAGTCACTGTAAATTTTGTAGCGGTTAGCGCTTATGCCGTCTGCGCTAGCGCCTGATTTGACCATTGAAATGACGCCGCAGCCCGGCTCATGCAGGTGGCTGCAGTTATAGAACTTGCACTGCGCCACATGGGGTTTCAGATCGGGCATGTAGGCCGCCAGTTGTGCCGGGTCGATATGGTTCAGGCCGAACTCCTGGAACCCGGGCGAATCCAGCAACGCTGTCGTTTTGGCGGCATCGACCCAGTACCAGGTGGTGCTGGTGGTGGTGTGTTTGCCAGAACTGAGCGCCTGCGACAGCTCGCCAGTTTGCACCAGCGCGCCGGGAATCAGGCAGTTGATCAGCGTGCTCTTGCCAGCCCCGGAGGGCCCAAGCACCAGTGTGGTTTTGCCACGCAGCCGCTGTGTCAAGGCATCACGATCGGCCTGGCTGCCAGCCGCCAGCGACAGCGCCAGCACGTCATAGCCCATCTGGCGGTAGGGTTCCAACCAGTGCCAGGCGCGGGAAAACGGCTCGGTCAAGTCGCTCTTGTTGAGCGCAATGATCGGGGTGATGTGCTGTTCTTCGGCGGCAATCAAGGCGCGCGACAGTTGGCTGCTGGAGAACTCGGGCTCGGCTGCGATCAGGATCAGCACCTGATCCAGGTTGGCGGCAAAGGACTTGGTGCGGACCTCATCCTGGCGGTAAAACAGGTTGCGCCGGGCTTCTATCTTCTCGATCGTGCCCTCGTCCTCGGAGGCCTGCCACAGCACCTTGTCACCCACCACACCCTGGCTTTTTTTGCCGCGTGAATGGCAGATCAGGCGCTCACCGGCGGCGTTTTCCACCAGAAAATGTCGGCCAAAGTTGGCCACGATCAGGCCGGACTGATGGCGGGTGTTGGCCGCAATGGTTGCCCTGGCATTGATTTTCATCGGCGCTGCCCGGCCCGGCGGTGCATGCGCTGGCGTTGCGATACCGATGGTTCAGCCACGCGCATTTGCCAGCAGCGCTTCAACCCGTGCGGCACAGTCAAAGTCTGACTTGCTCAGGCCACCGAGGTCGTGGGTACGCCAGCGCACCAGGCATTCGCGGAATTGCACGATCAGCTCGGGGTGATGGTCTTGCCCATGGGCGATGAAGGCGAGGGCGTTGACAAACGCCATGGTCTGGTAAAAGTCGGCGAAGGCAAAAGACTTTTCAATCGCCACAGCAGCCCCGTCGCCTGACAGTCGCCAGCCTTCCAACTTGGCCAGGCTTGTTATAACTTCAGTAGCTGTCAGCGCACGTCTGGTAAGGGCTTGAGGCATATTTTGTGTAAATGTGTGGGATGGCTTCAGGCCTGGCAAGATGCCTGCACGAAGCAGCGCTAGGCCAGGGCCGACTCAATCGGGTGCATTCTCGCCAGCCGCTCCGATGCGCCGGGGTGCGAGTAATAAACCGCCACATAGAGCGGATCAGGTGTCAGCGTTGCGGCATTGTCTTCGTAGAGCTTGAGCAGCGCGCTGGCCAGGTCCGGGCCGCTGGTCTGGGCCATGGCATAGGCATCGGCTTCAAACTCGTGTTTGCGTGAAAAGTGCGCCATCACCGGGGCAACGAAGAAGCCAAACACCGGCATCGCCAGCATGAACAGCAGCAGCGCCAGCGCGTCATTGGGGCCGGTCAGGTTGGGCATCACCCCCAGGCCGGTGTAGAACCAGGCTTGTTGCGCCAGCCAGCCCAGCAGTGCAAAGCCAGCCAGACTGATGGCAAACATCGACACGATGCGCTTGATGATGTGCCGGTGCTTGAAATGGCCCAACTCGTGCGCCAGCACCGCATCCACTTCAGCGGGGCTCAATTTCGACAGCAAGGTGTCATAAAACACCACCCGCTTGGCCGCGCCAAAGCCGGTGAAATAGGCGTTGGCGTGGGCGCTGCGCTTGCTGCCATCCATGACAAACAGGCCTTTGGCCGAGAAACCGCAGCGTTGCATCAGGGCCGTGACCCTGGCCTTCAGGGTGGCATCTTCCAGCGCTGTGAATTTGTTGAAAATCGGCGCGATCAAGGTCGGGTAGATCACCAGCAGCAGCAGATTAAAGCCCATCCAGACGCACCAGGCCCACAGCCACCACAAGCCACCGCTGGCTGCCATCAGCCACAGAATCAGCGCGGCAATCGGCAAGCCAATCAGGGCACCCATCAGGCTGGACTTGAGCAAGTCGGCCAGCCAGAGCCCCAAGGTCATCTTGTTGAAGCCAAAGCGTTGTTCCAGCACAAAAGTCTGGTACAGCGACAGCGGCAAATCGATCAGCCCGGTGATCAGGGAAAAGCTGACCAGCAGCACCAATTGCTGCAGCAAACCCGTGCCCAGCCACTGCACCAACAGGTCATTGAGCGCCGATAAACCGCCCAGCAGCGTGAAACCCAGCAAAACAATGAGGTTAAGCGGCAGCTCCAGAAAGCCCAGCCGGGCCTTGGCCAGCGTGTAGTCAGCGGCCTTTTGGTGAGCCGCCAGGGAAATGGTTTGTGCGAACGCGGCAGGCACCTGGTCGCGATGCAGGGCGACATGGCGAACCTGGCGCGATGCCAGCCAGAGTTTGAGCAGCACGCTGACGGCAAGGGCCACGGCAAACGTCATTGACAGCAAAGCAGAGGGGTCAGAAGACAGCTTGGTTTCGATCATGGCGGCGAAGTTTAGGCGATCAGCGACAATTTGCCGCCATGAGCACACCGAACACCCCCACCAATACTGCCAGCCTGGCGAAATCCGACCAGAATCTGGTCTGGCTCGACTGCGAAATGACCGGCCTGGAGCCCGAGACCGAGCGCATCCTTGAAATCGCCGTCATCGTCACCGGCCCGAAACTGGAGCCACGCATTGAAGGCCCGGTGCTGGTGGTACACCAAAGTGATGAGCTGCTGGCCGCCATGGACAAGTGGAACCAAAGCACCCACAGCAAAAGCGGCCTGATTGATCGGGTGCGGGCCTCAACCCTGACCGAAGAGCAGGCGCAGGAGCAGATTCTGGCCTTTTTGAAGCACTATGTGCCCAAAAGCGGCTCGCCCATGTGTGGCAACACCATCGGGCAGGACCGGCGCTTTCTGGCCAAGTACATGCCCCGGCTGGAAGCCTTCTTTCATTACCGCAACCTTGATGTCAGCACGCTCAAGGAATTGGCCAAGCGCTGGGCACCCGATGTTTACAAGGGTTTCAAAAAGAAGCAGCGCCATACCGCGCTGGCCGATGTGTATGAGTCGATTGACGAACTGGAGCACTACCGGGAACACCTGCTGAAATTGCCGGTGTCGTGACCGTGAAATGATGTCGCTGCCATAGCGTATCGCCGGGTTGAATTGAGGGCCGGGCTTTGTGCCAGGCGAATGTTTCGCACAGTGAAAGGAATCAGAACGATGTCCGTGCTGCCCACTGATCGTCATGCCGCCAGCCTGCAACGCGCCGCAGAACTGATAGCCGGTGCCGATGCGCTGGTGATCGGTGCCGGGGCCGGTATCGGCGTGGATTCCGGCCTGCCGGACTTTCGCGGCAGCGAAGGTTTCTGGCAGGCCTACCCGGCACTGGCGCGTGCGCAGCTTGATTTCACCGAAGTCGCAAATCCAGACATGTTTGCCAGCGATGCCGGTCTGGCCTGGGGCTTTTATGGCCATCGGCTCGGGCTGTACCGGCAAACCGTTCCCCATGCCGGCTTTGACATGCTGCGCCAATGGGGCCAGCGCATGCGGCTGGGCTCCTGGGTATTCACCAGCAATGTCGATGGGCAGTTTCAGAAGGCCGGGTTTGCCGAGGAACTGATTCATGAATGCCATGGCTCGATCCACCACCTGCAATGCCTGCAAGATTGCCAGTCAGACGTGTGGAGCGCAGCCGGGTTCACCCCGGTGGTTGACAACGACACCTGCCGCCTGCTCAATGACCCGCCCGTCTGCCCGCATTGCGGTGGCCTGGCACGGCCCAATATCTTGATGTTTGGCGACTGGCTTTATCAGCACCGGCGCGGCCAGGCGCAACACCGGCGGATGGACCAGTGGCTGGATTCGCTCAGCCAGCATGCGGCCACACCGGTTATCGTTGAATTGGGTGCCGGCACGGCCATTCCCTCGGTCCGGCACTTCAGTCAACAGGTTAGCCGACGATACGGTGCCCGCATCATCCGCATCAACCCGCGCGAGCCCGAGGTGCCCGGCAGCCAGGATGTCGGGCTGGCCTGCGGCGCGCTGGCTGGTTTGTCGGGCATTGATGCGCTGCTCAAGGCTTGAGTTGTGAGCGGCATTTTGTACGGACGATTGGCGCACATTTGTTTGCTGACCGGCGGATTCAAACTGATCCACCAAACCAATTGATCGCTTGCGTCAACCCGATGCGCGATACCTCGCAATTGCGGGCGTTTGAGTCCGTGCCGCTGGCAACCTGGCAGACGCTTGCGCTGCTGCTGCTGCAGCCACCAGCTTGCACAGTGGCGGTCTCTTGTGGATGTTGCCCGGCATGGTCACGAACGCGTCAATCGCCGGCGCACCCATGGCACCGGATGAAAAACCGTACCCGGTATGGATAAACTTTATCGGCGCTCAATCTATCGTGCATGTCCCGGATGTGCTCGCGTACCCTGTGGTCGGTCGCCCAGCATAGTCAGGAACGCCTCGATCTCGGGTGCAACCGTGGCACCTGATGAAAGGCCGCACCCGGTTTGGGTCAACTTTTTGAGTGCTCAGGCTCTGGTGCAGGTAGCGACTGCGCTAGCGCAACTGGTCCAGCAGGCGGGTTGATTGCCTTGGTCGTGCGCCGGGCTTCATAGAAGATTCATGGCGAGATTTTTCTTGGTGTTTCGGTGTATTGGCTAGGTTGCAAGCCACTTTCGGGAGAATTTCGTGTCATGATTTATGCGCAATGTCCAGATAAAGCCACAGGTTTTCCGGACTCCATTGCTTCAGGTTTCATCAGGAGGCACCAATGCAACTTCCCCGTAAGCTTGCCAATCACCCGTTCAGCACAGCAGTCGCATGTGCGGTGATCCTAATCGGATCGGCAATGCCGATCTGTAGTGCGCAAACCTTGGCTCCCGCCGCACCGCCAATTCAGCTCGTGAAAGTACCCATGAAGGGAGGCGGCATCTTTGGTTCAACGATTGATCTGTCCACTGAATTGTTCAAGCCCGCTGGTCCAGGGCCATTTCCGGTCTTGGTGTATGCCCACGGCAGGTCGGGCACACAGCAGGAGCGAAGTGCACTTGCCGAGGTAATTCCACGCCAGTTCTTGAGCTTTTGGCTCGCAAGAGGTTTCGCAGTGGTGGCGCCCGCGCGGCCCGGGTACGGGAAGACCGGTGGCAATGATCGCGAAGTTCCAGGACATAGCTGGGATGGTAGGGGAAACTGCTCCGGTGTCCCCAACGCTGAGCGAGTTGCCGCGACTGCGTCTGCTGCGATCATGGCGGCAGTCGATTGGGTGCGGGAGCAGCCGTGGGCAATCAGTTCGAGGATCCTCGTGGCAGGCAACTCCGTCGGAGGCTTGACGAGTGCCGCCTTGGCTTCAGCGAATCCGCCTGGTGTGGTGGCCTACATCAACTTCGCGGGCGGTATCGCAGGCAACCCGGATCAATCGCCAGGCAAGAGCTGCGCCCCTGAGAAAGTGCGTGAGGCTTTTGTCCTGTATGGAAAAACCGCGCGCGTACCGAGCTTGTGGCTTTACGCCCAAAACGACAAATATTGGGGTCCCGACACACCCGGACAGTGGCATGCTGCTTATGTCGCAAGCGCAGGGATCGCCGAATTCGTTGCGATGCCACCTGTTCCGAACTCGGATGGTCACAATCTCATCTTTGTTGGTCGGGACTTGTGGGCTCCGGTGGTCGAGTCGTTCTTGAAGCGTGTAGGGTTCGAGTAGCCGAGCCGACCCAATCGAAGCTCACCCCCTCGCTCCAGCCGATTTGGCGACGGCCTGTGGACTTCATTTGCGGCTGAGCGCATAAGATGGCTGTCACAGTCAGACAGTGCTCATTCGATGCTTGACAGGCCAGTCAGCCACTGAGCGATTGATGAAAGAAAGGAAATTTGTCTATGACAACAGGTACTGTACAACTGCACCGTGTGCTCCGCACACCTCCTGAGCGCGTTTATCGGGCGTTCCTGGATGCCGACGCGATGGCGAAATGGATACCGCCATACGGGTTCACATGCAAGGTTCATCAGATGGATGCAAGGGTTGGCGGCACATTTCGAATGTCGTTCACGAATTTCACCAGCGGCAACAGGCTCTCGTTTGGCGGCGAGTACCTCGAACTCGTCCCCCACCAGACCATTCGCTACACAGACAAATTCGACGATCCGAACTTGCCCGGAGAAATGCAGGTGACGGTGGCATTAGCGAAGGTGTCCTGTGGAACTGAGATCAGCATCGTGCAAGAAGGAATACCCGCCATGATTCCCGTCGAGATGTGCTACCTCGGGTGGCAGGAGTCCCTGGCGCAACTTGCAACACTTGTCGAACCCGAGATTCCGGGCTAGCAAGGTGATGCCCAACCCGGGAGTCAGCACGGATGCCGCGCTACAAGGTGCATAGCGCCGGTTACGTCAAAGTTGGGCTTCATGACCTCAGACTGTCTGATCAGATTCACTGCAGGGCTGCAACCCAAGGACCCAAGGACCCGAGGCTGTCGGCATGCCTTGTGGTTGCGTCTGCTCTTGCATTGGGATGGGGATTGGATGCAACAGCGTTGACCGAAGGAACAGTGATTGACACCACACGAAACAACCAAGCCATCCGCAATGTGGCGCTCAGTAGCGGCATCGAAAATACCTGCCATCGGTGGCGTACTTGAAACCGCTTAGGTAGAAACCCGAATCCGTGCCATAATCGCAGGCTGCACTGCAGGGCCGCAGCGCAATTTGTACATCTCCCAACATTCACCGGGTTCAGGTCATCCTGCTGCAGGACTGACAAAAAAAGAACCCCCAGCGCTGTTTTAACCCACCCTCGGTGAGTCAGAGCCGGTTTCGTTTGATGGTTGATGTTTTTTAACCATCAACGGGGCCATCGCACGACCTGCGGGGCTTCGCGCTGAAAGAAATCCATGACTGACGCTACTTTAGCGACAGACGACTTTTTGTCTGTCGAAATCATTTCCAATGACATCAATGTGCTGCCAAACGACAGCATCGACACACCGGCGCTGGCTGAAGCTGCCGCGCCTGAACCGGAAGTTCCCAACGGTTTCATCGCCCTGGGCCTGGCCCCCGAACTGATCCGCGCCGTGAAAGACCTGGGCTTTGTCCAACCTACCATCGTGCAGCAAAAGACCATTCCGCTGGCAATGCAGGGTCACAGCGGCGGGGTCAAGGATGCGCGCTTTATTGACCTGATGGTGTCAAGCCAGACCGGCAGCGGCAAGACTGCGGCATTTTTGCTGCCGGTGCTGCACACCCTGCTTACTCAGCAAGCCGATGCCGAAACCAAAGAGCGCGAGGACTACCAGCGTGCCGTAGCCGATGCCGCCGCCAAAGGCGAAGCCCCCCCGAAGCGCGCCAAGCGCAAAGACCCGACCAACCCGCGCCACTTCACCGCGCCAACCCCCGGTGCGCTGGTGGTTTGCCCGACGCGTGAACTGGCCCAGCAGGTGGCGCATGATGCGATTGACCTGGTGCAACATTGCCGGGGTCTGCGCATAGCCAACATCGTCGGCGGCATGCCTTACCAGTTGCAGATTGCCAAGTTGCAGAACGCCAATCTGGTGGTGGCCACGCCGGGCCGCTTGCTGGACTTGCAGCGTTCGATGCAGATCAAGCTTGACCAAGTGCAGTTTCTGGTGGTCGATGAGGCCGACCGCATGCTCGACCTGGGTTTTTCGGACGATCTGGCCGAAATCAACCAGCTCACCATCACCCGCAAGCAGACCATGATGTTCAGTGCCACCTTCGCACCGCGCATTCAGCAGTTGGCGGCCCGGGTCATGCGCGAACCCCAACGCATCACCATCGACAACCCGCAGGAAAAGCACGCCAACATCAAGCAGGTGCTGTTCTGGGCCGACAACGCCCAGCACAAACGCAAGCTGCTTGACCACTGGCTGCGCGACACCGGCATCAACCAGGCGATTGTGTTTGCCAGCACCCAGATCGAGTGCGACGGCCTGGCCAATGACCTGCAGCAAGATGGTTTTGATGCGGTCGCCTTGCATGGCGCGCTAAGCCAGGGCCTGCGCAACCGCCGTTTGATGGCGCTGCGCCAGGGTCAGGTGCAGATTTTGGTGGCCACCGATGTGGCCGCGCGTGGCCTCGACGTGCCCACTGTCACCCATGTGTTCAACTTTGGCCTGCCGATGAAGGCCGAGGACTACACCCACCGCATCGGCCGCACTGGCCGCGCCGGGCGTGATGGCCTGGCCGTGACTTTTGCCGAGTTCCGCGACCGGCGCAAGATTTTTGACATTGAAGCCTTCACCCGCCAGCCAATCAAGGCCGAAGTGGTGCCAGGCCTGGAGCCGCAGCAACGCATGCCTGAATCGCGCCCGAACAGCGGCTTTGGTGGACGTGACAGCCGGGGTGGATCAGACTTCCAGTCGCGTGACCGCAAATTTGGCGGCGGTGGCCGTCCGTCCGGGGCTGGTGGCTTTGGCGGCAACCGTGGCGGTTTTTCTGATAACCGTGGTGGTTTTGGTGACAGAAATGCCGCTGGCCCCCGTGTCATGGGCGCTGACAGCTATCAAAATAATAACGGTGGTGGATTTGCGCAACGCGACGAACGCCCCGCAGTACCAGCGCGCGAGGGTTTCAGCTACGAGCGCAAGGGTGGCTTTAACGACCGCTTCGCCGGTGACCGCAGTGCAGGTGCCGCACCGCGCGGTGATTTCGCGCCACGCAAGCCGGCCTTTGGCAAGCCAGCATTTTCCAAACCAGCCGGTGGCGGCAAGGTGTTTGTACCGCGTGACGCGCAAAAGCGGTTCTCCAAGAACGACCGTTGAATTTGCGCTGGGATGCCTGCAAACCTGCAGGCGTTGACAAGCAGCCTGCAGATGTCCGGGCGGTGTCGCTGGTTTGACTGACAGGCCTGGTGGGTCTTTCGTAACATGTGGCACATGTACCAAGCCCAACGCCTGTCCCGTAGCGAATTTGTCCCGGTTCGCACACTCAATTACCACGTCAGAATCTGGGGCAAGCCAGTGCCCGGCGCAGCACCTTTGGTGCTGTTGCACGGCTGGATGGACGTGGCAGCGAGCTTTCAGTTTGTGGTCGATGCGCTGGCGGCCGAGCATTTCATCATCGCCCCGGACTGGCGTGGTTTTGGCCTGACCGACTCTGGCGGTGTTGACTGCTTCTGGTACCAGGATTACCTGGCCGATCTGGACGCATTGCTGGACCACTACGCCAGCGACATGCCGGTCAACCTGGTCGGCCACAGCATGGGTGCCAATGTGGCAATGCTGTATGCCGGCGTGCGCCCGAAGCGGGTGCGCCGCCTGATCAATCTTGAAGGTTTTGGCCTGCCCGCCACCCAGGCGGTGCAGGCCACGGCCCATTATGGGCAGTGGATGGACCAGCTCAGGCAACTGCACACTGGCCATCTGCATGTCAAAACCTATGCCTCGCTCAAAGCCGTCGCCGCGCGGCTGATGAAAACCAACAAGCGCCTGAGCCCCGACAAGGCCGATTGGCTGGCGGGCCACTGGTCGGCCGAGCTGTCGCCCGGGCGCTGGTCGATTTTGGGAGAGGTGGCGCACCGGGTGGTGTCGGCGCAGCTTTACCGTGAAGACGAAACGCTGGTCATCTTTGCCTGTATCGCCGCGCCGGTGCTGATGGTCGAAGCCTCTGACGACAGCATGGCGGTCTGGTGGAAGGGCAAGTTCACCCTGGCGCAGCACCACGAACGACTCAAGGCGGTGCCCCGGCTTGTGCGTGTCACCCTGCCTGACTGCAGTCACATGCTGCATCATGACCAGCCCGAACTGCTGGCGGATCTGATGGAGCGGTTCTTGTCGCAGTCGTAAAACCGGGTGCAACAACAAACCCCCCTGGCATCAGGTTTCAGGTCGGTTCATGTACTTCGGATGTATTCCGGGCTTGCAAACCCGTTCAACATCATCCTAAGCCGGACGAGCCGGAATCGATGAGCCTTCGTCGCGAGGGCGCGACTCCTACACAAACAGTCGGCACCTATTTGAATTTGCAGGAGTCGCGCCCTCGCGGCGAATGACTTTGAATGTTTGAATTCTTCGCATGATA
>DAOSLL010000056.1:10772-12105 GCA_035368905.1 Rhodoferax sp. | reverse complement strand
CACCAACCACGACGTGAAAGCGGTTGAGTACTGGCTCAAAGGCAAGTTCGAGGCACGTCCGGAACTGGTGGCGGTGCAGGAATTTGTGCATTTTGGCTGCACCAGCGAAGACATCAACAACACCAGCCATGCACTGCAGCTCAAATGCGGGCGTGATCAGGTGCTGCTGCCAGCACTTGATGTCATCATCGACAAGCTGCGCGAAATGGCGCATGCGTTTGCCGACGTGGCCATGCTCAGCCGCACCCATGGGCAAACTGCCAGCCCGACCACGGTGGGCAAGGAAATCGCCAATGTGGTGGTGCGCCTGGAGGTCGCGCGCGTCAAGATCGCCAACGTCAAACTGATGGCCAAAATGAACGGTGCGGTTGGCAACTACAACGCCCACCTGTCGGCCTGGCCCGAGCACGACTGGGAAACCTTCAGCAAAAAAGTGATCGAAACCCCCGAGCCACTCGGCCTGGGCCTGACGTTTCAGCCCTACAGCATCCAGATCGAGCCGCACGACTACATGGCTGAACTGTTTGATGCGGTGGCACGCACCAACACCATCCTGATCGACTGGTCGCGCGACGTTTGGGGTTATGTGTCGTTGGGCTATTTCAAACAGAAGCTGCGCAAGGGTGAAGTGGGTTCGAGCACCATGCCGCACAAGGTCAACCCGATTGACTTCGAGAATGCCGAGGGCAACCTTGGTCTGGCCAACGCGCTGTTGCGTCACCTGAGTGAAAAGCTGCCCATCAGCCGCTTTCAGCGCGACCTGACCGACAGCACCGTGCTGCGCAACATGGGTGTGGCGCTAGGCTACGCCGTGCTGGCCTACCAGTCGCTGACGGCGGGCCTTGGCAAACTGGAAATCAACGAAGCGGCGATTGCCAGCGATCTCGACGACTCATGGGAGATTCTGGCCGAGCCGATCCAGACCGTGATGCGCCGCTTTGGCTTGCCCGAGCCTTATGAACAGCTCAAGGAATTCACCCGGGGTGCGGCCATGAGTGCCGAACTGATGCAGGGTTTTGTCGCCAAGCTGGCGATTCCCGAAGCAGAAAAAACCCGTCTGCTGGCCCTGACTCCGGGCGGCTACACCGGCAAGGCCGCCGAACTGGCGCGGCGGGTATGACCCCCACGCTCGGCACTGCGTGTCCTCTCTGCCCCCCGAGGGGGCTCACCCGCCTTGGGGCGGCCCGGCGGCAGGTCATGACCCCCACGCTCGGCACTGCGTGTCCTCTCTGCCCCCCGAGGGGGCTCACCCGCCTTGGGGCGGCCCGGCGGCAGGTCATGACCCCCACGCTCGGCACTGCGTGTCCTCTCTGCCCCCCGAGGGGGCTCACCC
>DAOSLL010000056.1:0-10672 GCA_035368905.1 Rhodoferax sp. | reverse complement strand
ATGACCCCCACGCTCGGCACTGCGTGTCCTCTCTGCCCCCCGAGGGGGCTCACCCCGGCCCGGCGGCAGGTTTAATGGCCACCAAATCCACCATCTTCAAAGCCAGCCTGCAAATTGCTGATATTGACCACAGTTATTACGCCGACCACAGCCTGACGCTGGCACGCCACCCGAGCGAAACCGATCAACGGATGATGGTGCGGCTTTGTACCCTGGCATTGCAGGCGCATCAATTGCAAAGCCTCTGCGCTGGTGACGGCACGCTGGCGTTTGGCGCAGGCCTGTCAGACCCGGACGAGCCCGATGTCTGGCTGCGCGACTTCACCGGCCTGACCCGGCTCTGGATTGAAGTCGGTCAGCCCGAAGACAAGCCGCTTGCCAAGGCCTGCAACAAGTCTGACAGCGTGCTGCTCTATGCTTTTGGCCAGGCCGCAGACATCTGGTGGCGCGCCATCGAGAGCAAACTTGCCCGGCTCAAAAGCCTGCAGGTCTGGCGCATTCCGAGTGCCGAAGCGCAGCAGTTGACGGCACTTGCGCAGCGCAACATGAACCTGCAGGCGACCGTGCAGGAAGGCGCGCTGCTGCTGGGTGACGGCACCCACCATGTTCACATTGAACCGCTGCGCTGGAAATAGTCGCCAGCCGCATCAGGGTGCCAGCACGGCATCAAGCTGCAAGGCCTTGATTTGAGCCACCGCAGCGCGCGCCTGCGCCCGGCTGTCAAACGGCCCGGCCCGCACCCGGGTCAGTTTGGCTTTGCCAGAGCCTTCAGCCGGTATCAGGACCAGGCGCTCGGCAGGCAAACCGGACTTCACCAGTTTGACGTAGGCATGGCGTGCGTTATCAGGGTCAGCAAATAAACCGACATTGATGAAAACCTGACCATTTGCCGCACCTGAAGCTGGTTTCACCGGTCTGCGCAGCACTGGATTGCTGGCGACTGGCTTGCTGACGGCCGGTTTACTGGCCACCGGCCTGCCTGGCGCAGCAGTGTCAGTCGGCAATACCCGTTTTGCCACCGATGCCGCCAAGGCCGGGGTATCCGTTCGAGCGACAGACAGCGGCTGCTGGGCCCGGCTTACCAACTGAGCGGCTGGGCGGGCCACGGGCAAACTTGCTGCCAATCCGGCTGCTGATGCCTGAACTGGCTCAGCCGCCGTAACCGGTCTTGACAAGGCAGCGGGCGCGGTTACGGGCAAAGTGACAGATGCCGATGCTGGTGCCGGCGCAGAGAAGTGACTGGCAGCGGCCACAGATGACACAGCGGTGACAGCCGATGCCGTTGACGATGCGACAGCAGCCGCAGAGGCTGACGCAGTTGAGGGCAACGACGCAGATGCAGCCGCAGAGGCCGATGCAAGCACAGGCGCAGCTATCGGCGCAGATATCGGCGCAAACGCTCGCGCCGACGCAGACGGCTTGACAAAAGCGGCAACCGGGCTAGCCACGGCCATCTGATCTTCTTCCGGTTCCGGCGCCGGTGCAAAACTGGCATAGACCCAGGCCACCAAACCCAGCACAGCGGCATTGACCAACCCCAGCCAGAGCGCCCGCTTTTTGTTGCTGGCCTGCAACAGCAGGCGCTGACAAGCCGCATCCAGCGTCGTGGTGGTTTCCAGCGCATGGGCAATGCGCTCTTTGCACTGGCCAAAGAACACCGCGTTGCCCCAGGCACCCGGCACCACCAGACTGGCCACCAGACAGGCCAGCCACAACCCCAGCTCGACACTGTGGGGCACCTGTAACAGCAGGCGCCCCAGTCCCAGCACCAGCAGCGGCAGCATCAATATAGCCATGGTGTAAACCAATGCCTGCAACCAAAGCTGGCGAAATATCAGCCAATTCAGCGTCAAGAGGCCAGCCGCCCAGTTCCATGACAAGCCAGCCCGACCAGACTGCTCAAAGCGGGAAAAGCGTGACAGGTAATAGTCTGCATGGACCGGTCCGACCGCTGCGATGTACAGCCGGTCCACCGAGCTTTCGGAAGCGTGATCAGGTTCTTGCATGTGCGGTACCAGCTTTTCGGTCATTGCCGCATTTTTGCATGCCGCAGCACTGTCTCAGCGATGCCTGACGGCATTCATCAAGTTCAGGGCACCCACCAAATGAACACCATCATGACACCGCTAGTCTTGATCGTCTGAGACGCGCGCGGTCCGGTTATCTTGACCCTGAATCGACCCGATGCGCGCAACGCCCTGCCGTCCCGCCTGGAACAGTTTGGGGGGCCATAAGTGCAGCAGTTTGGGGTGGCCATCAGGGAAAAAGTGACGCATCAGGGTTGCCCACCTCCAAGCCTTGCTGCTCTACTGCCCAGCGAGACGACAGCGCTGCATAGCCCTCAAAGCCAAGCCTTGGAAGCCTCAAAGTCGCTCTGGCGGTGTCATTTCTGCCAGTGCGAGTGCACTGAGTTTGTGCGAACTGACTTTTTGCGCTGTCGCATCCGTCGCCCCACCCGTTTGCCAGACCAGACAAGGACCCCACCATGACCGTGACTCCTGAACTACACGCCAACATATTGCGTTATCGCCTGGTTGAGCTTTGGCGCACCGGCACCATTGCGGCCCAATTGCACGTCCACCATAGCACCGTCGAGCGCCTCCTGCGCCAGGAGGGGCTGCCACACGTGGGGGTGGTGCGCAGTTCCAACACTGACCCCTATCTGCCGTTCATTCTGGAAACACTCAAGAAGTTCCCGAACCTCAGAGCCAGACCGTGGGCAGGAGAGGCTGTGATCTGAAAGGTTTGATCAACTGGCTGCAACACATCGCCACGCAAGGTGGCACGAATCATCTGCACTTGTGCGGCAGACAACGCCGACAAGTTGGCCAGGGTGCGCTTGCAAACCTTGGAGCCATCACGGTAGGACTCACGCAGCAAAACGGTGGAGGCGGAGCCACGATCTGGGACGATATTTATGTGCATGTCTACATATGTATAACATATTAAGATTAATAATCTATTAAATACATGTCTACATACTGGCACTCAAAATTGCACTAAAGTGTTGATTTCAATAGGAATCCAACCAAATCCGGATGGAACTTCAGTTTAAAAGGCAGCTACCGGTCCTGGGTCAATATTGGATCGGCAGGGTGGGTCAATACTCAATCGGCGCGGACACCAATGGTCTCCGCAGCAGAAAACACCGCCTGCGCCGAAGTCCGCATGCATTCCCAAATCAAGTAACCCAAACAGTCCGGCCGAAAATTTCCATCCGACAGGTGACAATCGGATTTGAGTCAATTGATTGCTAGCGCTGTCCGCAGCAACTTGTGCCGTTGGTTCCCCAGCGATGCCATGTGATGCAGGCAACGCCGACAGGAAAGCCACGCCACGGCCATCAAAGTCCTGCACCACAATCTGCCGCCGCTGCACCAAGTTGGGTTTTTGCCGCAAAAAGGCGGACAATCTGGCCTGTCGATCAGTTTGGTCTTGGGTAGGTTTGGTGCTGGTCGAACCTCAACGAGACAATCAATTGGAACAAACCATGTTGCATAAAGACGCAGCGGCTTTGGCCGATGCGCTCAAGCGTTGCGAAAACGAACCCATTCAGCACATTGGTTCGATTCAGAGCCACGGTGCACTGCTGGCTATCGATGCCCATTCCATGGTTAAGGTGGTCAGCAGTAACCTGCTTGAGATTCTCGGCCTGTCGGCTAAAGAGGCATTGAACCAGCCCGCTGGCAGAATTCTGGGCGAAGCGGCCTGGGTCGCCATTGCCACGTTGCCGCCGATGGCCCCGCAGAGCCAACCAGTCCCCCTTTTACTCAGCTTGTTTCGAGGTGAAGCCAGCCTGGACTGCCAGGCGCAGGTGCACCGCGCTGACAACTTGCTGGTCATTGAAATTGAAACCCCACGCCAGACCACCAACTTGGTGCTCCCGATGGATTCCGATGCAACCGACTGTTTGCTCAGCGCCCTGCTGGCCGAGACCGACGGAATCGATGCCTATTCGGCAGTGATCGCCCAACAGGTGCAGGCACTGACCGGCTTTGACCGGGTCATGGTGTACCAGTTTGACCACCAGTGGAACGGCAAGGTAATCGCCGAATGCCGCAAACACGGTGTCGCGTCGTTTCTGGGGAATCATTTTCCGGCCTCCGACATACCACCGCCGGCACGCGAGCTTTACACCCGCAATCTGGTGCGCACCTTGGTGGACCGGGAGGCCCCAGCGGTAGCCTTGATGCAAGCGCCCGGACTGCCAGCCGGGTCTTCACTGGATCTGTCGTTTTCGGTGCTACGCAGCATGTCGCCGATTCACCTTGCATACCTGCGCAATCTGGGCGTGCGGGCTTCAATGTCGGTGTCACTGATGCAAAACGGCCATCTGTGGGGGCTGATTGCCTGCCACCACGAGCGCCCCCGGCAACTTGCCTTCAAGCTGCGCCAGAGCATGGAGCTGGTGGCCAAGACCGTCGCGGTGCGGCTGGCGGCCATCGCCTTCGGGGAAAGCAATCATTACTACGCAACGGTGCGCAACCTGCTACCGCGGCTGGCTGGTCTGCACCATCTGGCGCAGCATGGCCCCGGCGATTCGTTGCTGGCGCAAGATTTGCAGCAGGAAGTGCTGGGCCTGGTGCATGCCAGCGGTGCTGTGGTGACCACCGGCGATGAGTTGACTACCATCGGCATCACACCGTTGCCTGATCAAATTCAGGCGCTGCTCGACTGGTTGCGACCGCATTTGTTGCATGAGCAGATGTATGTCACGCATGCGCTGGCGCAGGCTTTTGCGCCTGCGGCCGCCTTCTCGACAGTGGCCTCGGGGCTGCTGGCAATCAGTCTGGACGAGGGCGTACAGCATTGCCTGCTTTGGTTTCGTGAAGAGGTGGTCCGCTCGGTGCATTGGGCTGGCGAAGCGACCAAGCATCTGGTCGAAGACGAGCTTGGTCCCAAGCTTGAACCGCGCAGATCCTTTGAACGCTGGATGCAAACCAAGCGTGGTGAGTCGCCACCGTGGACCGACCCCGAGGTGGACGCGGCACGCATGTTGTCGCTGACACTGGCCGAGCTATTCTCCAGGCAGCAGCTCAGGGTTGCCGAAGAGTCCAAGCGGCTGGCCGCCTCGGTCTATGAAAACAGCAGCGAAGCGATGGTGGTGACCAATGCCAGCAACATCATTCTCAACGTCAATCCGGCCTTCAGCGCGCTGACCGGCTACAGTGCGCATGAGGCGATTGGTCAGACCCCGGCCATTTTGAGTTCCGGTCAGCATGATCGGGCGTTCTATGAGCACATGTGGCAGTCGCTGACAGAGACAGGGGCCTGGAGCGGCGAAATCTGGAACCGCCGCAAGAGCGGTGAGATTTTTCCCGAGTGGTTGACCATCAACAGCATTTTTGATGCGACTGGCGCGCTGCAGCAACGGGTGGCACTGTTTGCCGACATCACCGAACGCAAACGCGACGAAGCCAACCTGCGCATTGCCGCTACCGCCTTTGAGTCGCAGGAATGCATGACCGTTACCAATGCTGAGGGCATGATCCTGCGGGTCAACCAGGCTTTCACCCGCATTACCGGCTACAGCGCCGAAGAGGTGATTGGCCAAAACCCGCGATTGCTCCATTCCGGTCGTCAGGATCCGGCCTTTTACACGGAAATGTGGTCGCGCATCAGGCAAACCGGCTCCTGGCAGGGCGAAATCTGGAACCGGCACAAGGACGGCGAAGCCTATTACGGCTGGCTGTCGATCACCGCAGTCAGGGCCACCGGCGAGCACGTGACGCACTATGTCGGCACCTTTACCGACTTGACCGACCGCAAGGAGGCTGCCGACAAAATCGAGCATCTGGCTTTCTACGACCATCTGACCGAATTACCCAACCGCCGCCTGATGCTCGACCGACTGCGCCAAGCTGTGGTCAATGTCAACCGACGCCAGCGCCAAGGTGCGGTGATGATGATTGACCTGGACAATTTCAAGTCTATCAACGACACCATGGGCCATGGGGTGGGCGACTTGCTGCTGGTTGAGACAGCATCGCGCCTGCTGCATAGCGTTCGCGCAGGTGATTCTGTAGCACGTTTGGGCGGCGACGAATTTGTTGTGATCTTGGAAGACCTGGGCGAAGGTGATCAGGCGGCCTTGCAAGCTGAGTCTGTGGGCGAGAAAGTGTTGGCCAATCTGGGCCAAGCCTACCTGCTCGATGATGGCGCGAATAGCCAGGAGTCGGACAGCCAGAACCATTTCTGCACCTCAAGCATCGGTATCGCGTTGTTTGGCGACCTGACGGCATCGGCCGATGAACTGCTCAAACGGGCCGACACCGCGATGTACCAGTCCAAAGCGGCCGGACGCAATACGTTGCGCTTTTTTGATCCGGAGATGCAGGCTGCCGTACAAGCCCGCGCGGCCCTTGAAGTGGACCTGCGTCAAGCCATCAAGGAAGATCAGTTCCTGCTGCACTACCAGGCACAGGTTGACGTGAATGGTCTGGTGCTTGGTGCCGAGGCGCTGGTTCGCTGGCAGCACCCGGTGCGCGGACTGATATCGCCAACCGAATTTATCCCGCTGGCTGAAGAAACCGGGCTGATCCTGCCACTCGGGCAATGGGTGCTCGATACCGCCTGTCACCAGCTCTCAAGCTGGGCTGCCCAGACTGCCACCGCGCACCTGAGTCTGGCGGTGAATGTCAGCGCTCGTCAATTTGGCTTGCCAAACTTTGTCGAGCAGGTTTTGGCAACCGTTGAGCTCAGCGGTGCCCGCCTGGACCGACTCAAACTCGAACTCACCGAGAGCCTGCTGCTCGACAACGCCGACGATGTTGTTGCCAAAATGACCAGTCTGAAGTCGCACGGGGTGTTTTTTTCTCTGGATGACTTCGGCACCGGCTACTCGTCGCTGTCGTACCTGAAACGCCTGCCACTGAATCAGCTTAAGATTGACCAGTCTTTTATTCGCGACATCGTATCCCACCCCAACGATGCGGCAATCGCCAAAACCATCGTGACATTGGGCCAAAACTTGGGCATGACGGTGATTGCCGAGGGGGTCGAAACGATTGGTCAGCGCAACATTCTGGCCAGCCTGGGTTGCCTGAACTACCAAGGGTATTATTTCAGCCGCCCGTTGCCACTGGAAGGATTTGAAGCCCTGGTCAATAGCCAGACCAGCCTGCCTCTGACTGCCGTGGACTTAGAGAAACAACACCAGCCATGAACCCATTTGCGCCCCCTCTTGCCGAAGTGCACCTTAGTCTTCGGCAAGCCACCAAGCAAGCCCATCATGTGCTTGATCGCCACCCCTTGCTTGCACCACTATTGATGTCAGCAGTGTCTGCCAAACAGTACGGCAATGCACTGTCGGCATTGCACGGTGTCTACGACTGGGCCGAGCGCTGGATTGACGGGTATCTTGACCAGTATCCCGGGGAATTTGACTACGCCACACGCCGCAAGTTGCCCGCCCTGGAGGCAGATCTGGTCGCATTGGGGCGACACGCTACGCTGGCCCGATTGAACCTGGTGATACCGTTGCGCCGGGGCAGTCTGGTTGGCGTTCTTTACACCATAGAGGGTTCCACCATGGGCGCACAGGTGATCGCACGGCGATTGCGCCAGTTTGCGCCCGAATTGCCATTGCGATTTTATTCAGGCTATGGTGATCAATCACGCCAAAAATGGGATGCGTTTTTGCACTTTGCCCAAACCAGTTGTCCCAACAGCGAACAGCCCGCGGCGCTGGCAGCATCGGTCGGGCTCTTTGAGGCGATCAAGACTCACCTGGATGCGGTTTTAAATGAAATCACCGTTTCTGAAATGCCCGTTTGTGCGCTTTGAGACTACATGCCCGAGACCCTTTCGCTCCATTCATTGCCCCTGTTTCCACTGGGCACCGTGCTGTTTCCCGGCGGCTATTTGCCGCTGCAGATTTTTGAGGTGCGCTACCTCGACATGATTGGTAAGTGCCACAAGGCCGGCGCACCTTTTGGCATCGTCACCCTGAACCGGGGCAGCGAGTTGCGCCAAGCCCCCAGCAATGCACCAGGCGGTGACAGTTTTGCCCAGGAGATTTTTTTTGAAGTTGGCACATTGGCCCGCATCACCGACCTGAGCCGACCCCGACCGGGCCTGATGTTGATCCAATGCACCGGCTTGCAGCGTTTTGAGGTGACGCAACATGAACTGCTCAAGCACGGTTTGTGGGTGGCCGATGTGCTGGTGCTCGGAGATGACCAGCGCGTGCCGGTTCCCGACGATTTGCAGCCGGTCGCTGCCACCTTGCAACGCGTGATTACCACGCTTGGGTTGCAAGGCACAGCACCGGACCAGATGCCAATGCAACCGCCCTACTTGCTCAATGATTGCGCCTGGGTGGCCAACCGCTGGTGCGAACTGCTGCCGATGGCGCTGGAACTCAAGCACCGCCTGATGGCGCTTGACAACCCGCTGGTTCGACTGGAATTGGTCAGCGACCTGCTCGACCGCAACGGTATTCCGACCTAGTTTTGACGCATGCAAAAAACGGCTTGCAAATTGGCCAAGTTTGGCAGACTATGAACGCTGGATCGTCAAACCACCGGTAGAACACCATGAGCATCCGTTACGCCAACGTCATCAACCACTTGCCCGAAACCAAGATGCGGCTGTACCCCACCAAGGTCATTAACATCATTGGCGGGCCGGGCTGCGACAAATCGCTGTTTTCAGCGGCCATCGTGCTGTATCTGAACCTGCATGGCAAAACCGTTGAAACCATTCCCGACTTTGCCAAGTCGCTGGTTTGGCAACAAAATTTCGAGGTACTGAAAAACCAGTACTTAATCGCCCAGCGGCAATTTGAAATGGTCAACCTGATCGACGGCCAGGTGCATTTTCTGATCACCGAGTGTTCATTGCCGCAGGTACTTTTTTACAACGAAAACTACGCCGACAACATCTGCGATGTAGCCAAAACACGCGAGCAAATTCTGGAGTGGTACCGGCAGAACGACAACATCAATATTCTGGTCAGGCGCAGTGACAAAAAATATGTGCGCTCCGGCCGCTTTCAGGACGAAGAACAGGCACGTGAGGTGGACCAGGGACTGCGGGAGATTCTGGACCGTGAAAAAATGCCCTACACCGAACTTCCACCGGACCTGAAATCCATCAATGCTTTTACCGAAGCCTTGTTGGCGTGATCATCAAAAAGACGCTCGCAGGCCCGCGGGTAACCAGGCGCTGATGCGGCTGTTGATGCGCACTTCATGGCGCTGCCACCAGATGCCCAGCCCCACCAGGCCCAAGCCCAGCAACGTCAGCACAAACGGAAACATCAGACTGTCGCCAAATACCTTGTGCGACAGGTAGCCAAGGTAAATGGCCACCCCGAGGCCACCGAACACAGTGAACACACGCCGCCCAATGGCGGCCCCGACAAACACCAGCACCAGATTGATCAGGCAGTAAACTGCCTTGCCCAGCTCGGAATTGGAGTCGCGCAGGCTCAGCCCACCCCAAAACATCAACGTACCAAACAGGTACAGCCAAAAAGCGTAGTCCTGGCGCCACTCAGGCTCCTGTGCTTGACGGCAACGTGCATCCACCCACAGCGCAATGAAAACGGTGGCGATGCCAAACACCAGTGACACATCGCGGATGAACTTCCAGTCCCAGTGGCCGTTATCAGTCCACAGCGCGTGGGCAACATCCATGTTCATGTACCACAGCGTTACAGCAATCGGCATCACCATGAAAGGCAGGCGGTAGCGCCACAACATCACCACCCCAGCGGCGAGCGTGGCAAATTCGAGCGTCAGCCAGCGCCAGTTGATGTGGGTGTGGTAGGCGGAATAACTGCTCAAACCACCCGGTGGCCACCAACCCAGGCCATGCTGCACGCACCACACCAGCAGGGGCACCAGCACTACTGCCAGCGTTGCCAGAATGCCTGCCGGAACTGGCAAGTGCCGGATCTTCAGGTGGTCTGCCACCGCCAGACAGGCCAATAGATAAGCTAGGCTAATGGTAGCCAGACCCCAAGCTCCAAAAGCCTGCCAGCCCAACGTCATGAACAAGCTCATGGCACCAATCGCCACCATGCCACCAAAATAGTACAAGGTATTGGTAAACCCAAAACGCGGACCGGCCGCCAAACCGGCATCGGCTAACACGGGTGCAGCCCCTGTCAGCCGATGCGATGCTGACCAGCGTGCCCACAACATGTGCGCCTGCTGTGCGGTGATCAAACCGTCGGCCGCGGCCTGATCCAGGTCGTACTGCCCCAGGCACAACCGGGTCACTGAGGCACTTGAGGGCTCGTTCGAAATCGCTGAAGTTTCATCCATGGCAGGTTCTTTGAGGTGTGAAAGCTTGGACAGTTGGCGCAAATCATAGCGAACCCGCGGGGCCCTTAAAATCAACCGAATGAGCGACCCTACTACCTCCCCCATCACGCCAGCCACAAGCACGGCCACTGACTCTGGCAAGACCAGCAATTTTCTGCGCCAGATCATTGAATCTGATCTGGAAAAAGGCACCTATGCCAGCCGCCATTGGGCCGGCACGCCTGGCGACGCTGCCCACCACGCCGCCGGTCAACTGGATCCGGCCAGAATCCGCACCCGCTTTCCACCCGAGCCCAATGGCTACTTGCATGTCGGGCACGCCAAAAGCATTTGCCTGAACTTTGGCCTGGCGCGCGACTACGGTGGCGTGTGCCACATGCGCTTTGACGACACCAACC
>DAOSLL010000055.1:0-12176 GCA_035368905.1 Rhodoferax sp. | reverse complement strand
CCTCGACTTGCATGCTGCGGGCAGCTTTGAATGCGTTAGCAAGCACATGCTGGGCTCTCGGTTGACGCACGGCATCTTCATGACCGGTGGCTTCTTTTTGGGTCCGCGCGACTTTTACGAACGTCTGCGCACCATGGCACCGCAGGATCTGGCCAAAATCGACATGACCCGCATTGACTTCATCAACCAGCTTTATGGCAATGACGCGCTGAAGCGAGCCCAGCGTCGCAACGCCCGGTTCATGAACACCACCATGGTCGTGACCCTGTTAGGTGCCGCAGCCAGTGATGCATTGGAGTCCGGCCAGGTGGTCAGCGGGGTTGGCGGTCAATACAACTTTGTTGCCATGTCTCATGCACTCGCTGATGCGCGGCTGATCATGATGCTGCGTGCCACCCACGACAACAAGGACGGTCTGAAAAGCAGCATTGTCTGGAACTATGGTCACGTAACCATTCCACGCCACCTGCGGGACGTGGTGATTACCGAATACGGCATTGCCGAGTTGCGCGGTCGGTCCGACGGTGAAGTGGTCAAACGGCTGATTGCCATTGCCGATTCGCGCTTTCAGGGCGAACTGGTGAAACAGGCTCAGGCGCACGGCAAGCTTGAAGCGGACTACGAAGTGCCCGAATGTTATCGGCATAACCTGCCTGAGGTGCTGGCAGCCAAGCTCAAACCCTGGGCCGAAGCTGGACTGCTACCCGACTTTCCGTTTGGAACCGATCTGACCGACGATGAGTTGCACATGGTGCGCGCCATGAAAAAGATGAAACATGCCAGTCAGCATCCGTCCGAACTGCTGACAATGGCCGTCAAAAGCCTCTGGCAAGGCAAGGAAGCGCCGCCTGCGTACCTAGAGCGCCTGGGGCTGGCCGATGTGCACAGTTTCAAAGACCGTGTCATGCGTCGCCTTTTCGCTGGCAACCTGTGAGCCTGAAAAAGGTTTGAACCATGAATCAGTTGACCGCTTGTTGTCATCTGTAAGTCCGTTTGAGCAGTGACGTCGAAAGCTCAGATGGGACTCATCTATTGGGTGCATCGAACTGGAGGAATCCAGGTTGAACCGTATTACTTGATGCAGACTGATCTGACCATCTTCAGATCAGTCAACCCCATCATGACTTTTTCCATACCGTCCATTTTCAGGGTACGCATTCCACCTTCGACCGCAGCGGCGAAAATCTCGGCTACGCGGGCGCGCTCCTGAATCAGTTTTTTGATACCGTCGTCGGCAATCAACAACTCGTGCAGGCCAACGCGGCCCTTGTAGCCAGTCTGGGTGCACTTGTCGCACCCGACATGGCGATAGAGCTTGATTTTTCCGCCCTCGCCATAGAGCTCTTGCCAACCGGCGATCAACTCGGTCATCTGGCCAGCGTAGTCAGTCTTCCAGACCGCCGAGTGCCGCAATTCTTCAACATACTCAGTCGCAAACAGGTGCAATTCTTCCGGGGATGGAAAGTATGACTCTTTACAGGAACACAGGCGTTTGGCAAGTCGTTGTGCCAGGATGCCCAGCAATGCATCGGCAAAATGGAGGGATCCATGCCCATGTCCAGCAGACGCGTGATGGACTCAGGTGCCGAATTGGTGTGCAAGGTGGAAAAAACCAGGTGACCTGTCAGCGAGGCCTCGACACCCATCGACACGGTTTCCTTGTCACGCGACTCGCCGACCATGATGATGTCCGGGTCGGCTCGCAGAAAAGCCCGCATCACGAGCGCGAAGTCAATGCCAGCCTTCTTGTTGATTTGCACCTGGCGCAAGCCCTTTTGGGTGATTTCAACCGGGTCTTCAGCCGTCCAGATCTTGGTATCAGGCTTGTTGAGATGCTTCAAGATGGAATGCAGCGTGGTTGTTTTGCCCGAGCCGGTAGGGCCACAAACATAAAACAAGCCATATGGTTTTTCAACCGTCTGGATCACCCGCGCCTTGTTGTGCGGTGTCAAGCCCAGCTTGTCCAGCGGAATCGGTTCGCCGGCAGCCAGGATCCGCATCACCACATCTTCAACCCCGCCTGCTGATGGAATGGTTGCGACGCGCAACTCAATGTCAACCGGACCGTATTTCTTGAACTTGATCTTGCCGTCCTGAGGCTTGCGACGTTCGGAAATGTCGAGGTCGCACATGATCTTCAGGCGTGTCACCATGGCTTGTCGAAAGTGCGCCGGTACTTCAGCGTAAGGTTGTAGCGAGCCGTCAATGCGAAATCGGATGCCGGTCTTGAGCTTGCCGGGCATCGGCTCAATGTGGATGTCCGACACGCCATGGTGGTAGGCATCGAGAATGACCTTATTGACAAACTTGACCAGTTCATTGTCCGCGGCAGCCGACTCCAGTGAGTCGTCGTTGCTGCCGTCGTCAATCGGTGCGCTGTCCATGTCAGCGAGCATTTCGTCAATACTGCCGCCGCTCGCTTCCAGACCAAATATTTGACCCAGGGTTTCGTGAAATTCCGCGTGCGTGGTGACCCGGTAATCGAATTTGGTGACGCGCTGAAACACCTGCTGCACAATGCGCGAACTGCGCACCGCCTCCGGGTCCAGACACATGATGACCAGTCCGTTGGGCGACTCTTCCAGCGGAATCCAGCCTTGCTCCTCGATGAACTCACGCTTGAGCGCGCCGTGCAGCATTTCCGAGCGGATTCGCCCGCTGCCCAAGGGTTCATAAGGCACACCAAAAAACTTGGACAGCGACGGCCCGATTTGAGCCGGACGAACCTGGTAAGTGTCAAGCAACACGCGCTCGACTGTGAGTCCTTGCTCACGCGCTTCTTGCAAACAATGCTGCAACTCGGCCGCTGTCATGACACCATCGGACACCAGTCCGTCATATTTGGTCACCATGCGCCGCAACGACTCTTCTGCTTCGTGGATGCGGTGTCGAATGGCAGTGGCCAGTGTCTTGCACAACTGCGATACACCTTCCACCTCCAAGTCACCAAACGAGGTGTCGTTCTTGTTGTTGATCACCTGCAAGACACCGTAAAGGGTGTTTCCCTCCAAAATCGGCGCCACCAGCATTTGCCGTGTCCGGTAACCTGAGCGCTTATCAACCTCTTTCAGGAAAGTCAGCGCCGGATGGATCTTCTTGAGTGCCGCATCGTCATAAACATCGGGCAAATTGACCAGCATGTGGCTGAACGCAACATAGCCAGCAATGCTTTGTGGCGTGATCGGCAACTTCAGATCACGGCTACTGTTCAAACCGGTTTTGACTTTGGAGACAATTGCAGTTTGGTTTTCGTTTGTGACATACAGGGTCAGTCTGTCGGCATTGAAGAGCTTGCAGATATCCTGGCTTGCTTCGAGCATGATTTGCTCAATGTTGTCAGTTTCATGGATGCGTGCTGTGACCTGCTGCAATTGTTTGTAAAAAAGCGCCTCGAAGGTCATTCCAGCACGCTCGGCGGCATGGGATCTCACAACAGAGCTCATGATGGCAAAGTTGTATGGAAGACGCTTGCCATTGGCTTGTCTGTTAACTGCACTCAGCGCTGCAGAAACTGCATTTGTGTGCCGGTCAGCGCGATCTGATCGCCGTGCCTCAGTGGCGAAGGATCCTCGCCAACCGGCAGGCCGTTAAGCAACAACCGATCATTGCCCTCGACATGATGTACAAAGAAACCGTGCCGACGCTGCGTGATGGCGGCGACTGAAATACCGGGTTTGCCGACCGTAGTGACCAC
Organism: Rhodoferax sp.; assembly: GCA_035368905.1. Classification (GTDB taxonomy): domain Bacteria; phylum Pseudomonadota; class Gammaproteobacteria; order Burkholderiales; family Burkholderiaceae_C; genus Rhodoferax. The sequence continues at coordinate 8,482 of DAOSLL010000055.1, read as the reverse complement.
TTTGGTCAAGGCCATTTCACGTCCGGCGGCAGCGCCTGACAACACCTTGATCCAGCCATGCAACTCAGGTGTCGGGGCCGGGGCTGGCACGGGCGGTATCGGCTGGACTGCAGCCGATGGCTTGAAAATCATGGTTTTCTCGAAATTGTCACGGTCTTGTCCGGAGTCAAACCTGATCTTGTATTTGCCAACTTCCAGCATGTCACCGTCGCGCAACGCATGCAACTTAATGGCGTTGCCGTCAATGTATGTGCCATTGGTGCTGTTCAGATCTTCCGCTGTAACTTGATCAGACTGCATGTTCAGGGCCAAATGCTCCCCGCTAACTGTCAGGTTCTCAATCACGATGTCGTTGTAGGGCCGCCGTCCGAGCGTCGTCCGCTGTTTGGTCAACTCGACTTCCTTGATAACGAGACCGTCAAATACTACCGATACCTTAGGCATGGTCACCTCCTGTTGTGCAAGTATATGGGTTTGACAACGATCAAGCCAAGCCGCTGTGTCATTGCGCACCAAAAAAACGCGACATCAAGCCTGGTTTGGTGGGGCCATCCGATGCTTGTGCCAGCAAAACCGTGATATTGTCCCGGCCGCCGCTGTCCTTGGCTTGATTCACCAGTTGTGAGGCCATTGTCGAAAGCGGCTCAGCACCAGCCAGAATGGCAGAAATAGCACGTGAATCGAGCATATCGCTTAGTCCATCCGAGCACATCAGGTAGAGGTCGCCATCATGAACCGCGTAATTATGAATCTCGACCCTGACGGTCTCTTCAACCCCTAGCGCACGAGTCAGCAGATTTTTTCCGGGAGCCACTGCCGCCTGTTCAGCAGTCAACACCCCTGCATCGACTTGCTCTTGCAGCATGGAATGGTCTTTTGTTACCTGCGACAGCTCACCATCTCGCCAAAGATAGCAGCGCGAATCTCCCACATGCGCCAGCACCAGCGTGGATGCCAAAAACACCCCAACTACCAGTGTGGTGCCCATTCCAGCATAGTTGGGGTTGGTTTGAGCGGCATTCAGGATGGAAAAATTACTCTTCTTGACGCAAATTTCGATAGCCCGGGAAACCAGCGCAGCATCAACTTGCTGTGGGCCTTTGGAAAACCACCGTACCAGTTCCGATTTGATGAAAGTCGTCGCCATGCCGCTCGCAACCTCACCCGCGTTGTAACCACCCATGCCGTCCGCCAGCACAGCCACATGAAAGGTCTCGTCAAAGGTGACTGAGTCTTCGTTGTTTGAGCGGACCAAACCTGGATCGGTTTGCGCAAAGAGTGTGTAGTTCATAAGTGAAATCATTCAATTTCAGAATCAAGTGCCTTTGCTTCGGGTCTCACCATACCTGGTCTCAGAAGTAACGATGATATGCCAGCCATTTCAAAAACGTCTCGGAATATTCTGATTATGAATGCGAGTGACGCGACATTTCGAGCGCACGGGCGCAGGGAAAATCAGGCCTTCAACGCCAATGCCCGCCGGACACCGCCAAGCCGGGATGTCAAAGTTCGGTAACAAGTAAATGCCCGGAAGAGCTTTTCCATGGGTTACCGGCCTTTGGGGGAGCCTGAACGCAAAAAAACCGGATAGTCCATCAGGAAATCCGGCTTTGAGCTGCCTGCCATGGGGTCAGGCTTGGCGGTTTGCCTGCGGCTGCTGTTTACAACAGAGCCTTGAGCAGCTTGGCCATTTCAGACGGGTTGCGCGTAACCTTAAAACCACATTCCTCCATGACAGCCAGCTTAGCTTCGGCCGTGTCGGCTCCACCTGAAATCAAGGCACCTGCGTGGCCCATGCGCTTGCCCGCAGGCGCAGTCACACCTGCGATGAAACCAACAATTGGCTTTTTCATGTTGAGCTTGCACCAGCGAGCTGCTTCCGCTTCATCAGGGCCACCAATTTCACCGATCATGATGACCGCATCGGTATCCGGATCTTCATTGAAGGCGCGCATGATGTCGATGTGCTTGATGCCATTGATCGGGTCGCCGCCAATGCCAACGGCACTGGACTGGCCGAGGCCGATTTCGGTCAACTGGGCAACTGCTTCATAGGTCAGCGTGCCCGAGCGGCTAACCACACCAATGCGACCCTTGCGGTGAATATGGCCAGGCATGATGCCGATCTTGATCTCTTCAGGAGTGATCAAACCCGGGCAGTTGGGGCCGAGCAGCCAAGTCTTTTTACCGCCCGCAGCCTCTTTAGCGCGCATCTTGTTGCGCACTTCCAGCATGTCTCGCACCGGAATGCCTTCGGTGATGCAGATCGCCAGATCCAGGTCGGCTTCAACTGCTTCCCAGATGGCAGCCGCGGCACCGGGTGGCGGCACGTAAATCACTGACACGGTAGCACCGGTCTGTGCTGCGGCCTCTTTGACTGACGCAAAAATTGGAATACCCAAAATGGATTCACCCGCTTTTTTGGGGTTCACGCCGGCTACGAAGCAGTTCTTGCCGTTGGCGTATTCCTGGCATTTTTCAGTGTGGAACTGACCGGTCTTGCCGGTAATGCCCTGGGTGATGACCTTGGAGTCTTTATTGATGAGGATGGACATGATTTTTCCTATTCAGTCTCAAACGGCGGCCTTGACCGCAGCAACCACTTTTTCAGCCGCATCGGCCATGGTGTCGGCACTGATGATCGGCAAGCCGGATTCTGCAAGCATCTTTTTGCCAATATCTTCATTGGTGCCCTTCATGCGCACCACCAGCGGCACAGACAGGTTGACTGCCTTGCAGGCGGTGATGACACCGGCGGCAATCGTGTCGCACTTCATGATGCCGCCAAAGATGTTGACCAGAATTGCCTTGACCTTGTCGTTTTTCAACATGATCTTGAAGGCTTCGGTGACTTTTTCCGGGGTGGCACCGCCGCCTACATCAAGGAAGTTGGCCGGCTCTGCGCCAAACAGCTTGATGGTGTCCATGGTGGCCATGGCCAGACCGGCACCGTTGACCAGGCAACCAATGTTGCCGTCCAGGCTGATGTAGGCCAGGTCAAACTTGCTGGCTTCAACCTCGGCTGCGTCTTCTTCGTCGAGATCGCGGTAAGCCACGATTTCGGGATGACGGTACAGCGCATTGGCATCAAAGTTGAACTTGGCATCAATTGCCTTGATGTTGCCGTTGCCTTCGAGGATCATCGGATTGATCTCGACCAGCGAGGCATCGGTGTCCATGTAAACCTTGTAAACCTTTTGCAGCACGTCCACAGCCTGGGCGGTAGAACCGGCTGGCACGCCGATGGCATTGGACAGTTTGGTGGCCTGGGCCAGAGTCAGCCCGACGGCTGGATCAACCAGCTCTGTGATGATTTTCTCGGGGGTGTCGTGTGCCACCTCTTCAATTGACATGCCGCCTTCAGAGGAGACGATCATCGCCACGCGCTGGCTGGCGCGATCAGTGACCGCGGATACGTAATATTCTTTTTTGATGTCGGCACCGTCTTCAATCAGGAGTCGGCGGACTTTTTGCCCCATCGGGCCGGTCTGATGCGTGACCAGTTGCATGCCCAGAATCTCACCAGCAAGTTTCTTGACATCGTCAATAGAGCGTGCCAACTTGACTCCGCCCCCCTTGCCACGCCCACCTGCATGAATCTGCGCTTTGACAACCCAAACCGGGCCGCCGAGTTTTTGGGCGGCTTCGACCGCCTCTTGAACGGTGAATGCAGCAATGCCGCGAGGCACTGGCACACCAAATTGACGCAAGATTTCCTTGCCTTGGTACTCGTGAATCTTCATGAGGTCTCTCTCAGGAATGGTTGGTTGGATGGCCATTTGACTGGTCTGGAAAAGATCGGTCAACGCCACTAAGGATGCAGCTTGGAAATGTATCATGTTGCGCTGCGTCAATCTTTTATCAGACTTACAGCAACGTCACTTTTCCGAGTTTCAATCCAACATGCAAAAAATATTCATCGACGGCGAAGCAGGTACCACCGGTTTGCAAATCCGTGAGCGGCTTCAGACAATGCCTGGCATCGAGCTGCTCAGCATTGCGCCTGAGCATCGCAAGGATGCCAGCGCCAAACGCGCACTGATGAGTCAGGCTGACCTGGTGGTGTTGTGCCTGCATGATGAAGCAGCTATTGAATCAGTAGCTGTCATCGAAGACCTGGAAAGGGCTACAGGCCGAAATGGCCCCAAAATTATTGACGCATCGACAGCTCACCGTACCGCTCCAGGCTGGGTCTATGGCTTTCCAGAACTGGTGCCAGGGCAGCGCGAGGCGATTCAGGCGGCGCGCCGGGTCGCCAATCCGGGTTGCTACGCGACTGGCGCAATCGCGCTGATTCGCCCCTTGGTCGATGCCGGGCTGATGCCGCGCGACTTTGCCTTGTGCCTGCCTTCGGTCAGTGGCTACTCGGGCGGTGGCCGACCCATGATCGAAGCCTATGAGCAGGCCATGGCACCAGCCTTCGAGCTTTATGGGCTGGGCCTCAAGCACAAACACATTCCGGAAATTCTGGCTTACACCGGCCTGACGCGTCGCCCCCTGTTCGTGCCTTCGGTGGGCAACTTCAGGCAAGGCATGCTGGTGCAACTGCCGTTGCACCTTGAACTGCTGCCTGGGCAGCCCAGCATTGCCGATTTGCACGCGGTATTGGCCAGACACTATGCTGGCAGCGAATGGGTCAGCGTGCCGCCAGCCACGCCAGATAACAAGCTTGATGCGGTGCAACTCGCAGACAGCAACTTCATGGAACTGCGCGTGTTTGGCAACCGGGATACTGATGACAACTTCAGGCACGCCTTGCTGGTGGCGCGTTTGGACAACCTGGGCAAAGGTGCGAGCGGGGCGGCCGTGCAAAACCTCAAGCTAATGCTTGGAATGTGAGCAAAAGCCGGTCGGACTGATCGGGCATCGGCTGCGCACTGACCGCAAAAAAAACCAGTTTGCGCCGACCTCTTGACCCATGGCCTGGCCGTGAGTCAGAAGCTGGCACAAACTGCCCTCGCTGGAGCCGATCTTTGGTTTGCTTTCATCGGTCCGACTGGTTCCTTGTAACGCTATCAATAAAGGTGCTGGCAGCGCATGCTGCATAAGGGCTCAAAGCCAATTTGGCTCAGATTCATCGGTGTCTGACTGAGCTGACGGTGGGTGGCCCGCCTGCGACAGCAGTCGGCTCACCAGCTCGCTACTGAAGCCCCGTGCCGCCAGAAAGCGCGCCTGTTTGGCATAGGCACTGGCATCTGCAGGTGCGCCATGAAACTTCTTGCGCCACACCGCCTGCGCACGCTCAAGTTCAGTGGCACGCAACGCTGCCAGGGCATCGGCTACGGCCTGCGGTGCCAGCCCCTTTTTCTGCAGTTCCTGCTGGATGCGGGCTGCGCCAAGTTTGGCTGCGCTGCGGTTCAGCACCGACGCCAGTACCCGTTGTTCGTCGATAAACCCCTTGGCCTGGAGTTCATCAAGTGCGGCAGCCAGAGTGCCAACCGCGTCTTCAAATGGCGCCAGCTTGCGTTGCAGCTCGGCGCGCGAATACTCGCGGGTAGCCAGCAGCCGCAACGCACGGCTTTTGAGCGATGGTTGGTCAAAGGCCATGTGGTTACAACCCGCTGTTGGTGTGCTTTGGCAAGACCGCCCTGAGGTCTCTAATAGCTATTATTAAAGTAGCTTCCAGCGCAAGCCAGCTATGGGCTAGACGGCTTTTTTGGTTGCAACTTTGGCGACCGCCTCGGGCAGCTCGGCGGCGGCCAGCAGCGGAATGCCGAGTGACACCCGGACCTTGTTTTCAATCTCGCGCGAAAGGCTTGGGTTTTCTTTCAGGAACTCACGGGCGTTGTCACGGCCCTGGCCAATTTTTTCACCGTTGTAGGCGTACCAGGCACCCGACTTGTCGAGGATGTTGGCGTTGACACCCATGTCGATGATTTCGCCTTCGCGGCTGATGCCCTGGCCAAACAGAATGTCAAATTCAGCGGTTTTGAAAGGGGGTGCCACCTTGTTTTTGACCACCTTGACCTTGGTTTCGTTGCCAATCGCTTCATCACCTTTCTTGATGGTGCCGGTGCGACGGATGTCGAGCCGCACCGAGGCGTAGAACTTCAGCGCATTGCCGCCAGTGGTGGTCTCGGGCGAACCAAACATCACCCCGATCTTCATGCGGATCTGGTTGATGAAGACCACCATGCAGTTGGTTTTCTTGATGTGGGCAGTCAGCTTGCGCAGCGCCTGGCTCATCAGGCGGGCTTGCAGGCCTGGCAGGCTGTCGCCCATTTCGCCTTCAAGTTCGGCCTTGGGGGTCAGGGCCGCCACCGAATCGACGACGATCAGATCGACCGCACCGGAGCGCACCAGGCTATCGACAATCTCAAGCGCCTGTTCGCCGGTGTCGGGCTGGCTGATCAGCAGGTCTTGCAGGTTGACACCGAGGTTTTGCGCATACTGGATGTCGAGTGCGTGCTCGGCATCGATGAAGGCACATTGACCGCCGGTTTTTTGCATCTCGGCAATCACCTGCAATGTCAGGGTGGTCTTGCCGGACGACTCCGGGCCGTAAATCTCCACCACTCGCCCGCGCGGCAGGCCACCAACGCCCAGCGCAATGTCCAGGCCCAGCGAGCCGGTGGACACCACCTGGATGTCTTCAATCACTTCGCCTTCACCCAGGCGCATGATGGTGCCTTTGCCAAACTGCTTTTCAATCTGCGCCAGCGCAACTTGCAGCGCTTTGGCTTTTTCGGCATTCGCAGGGCTGAGGGTTTTGACGGTTGTGTCCATGGCATTTCTCCTGAGGGTTCAACAAGTTTGAGGTGATTGGCATCGTCTGGTTGTAACGACAGGCTGGATGCTTAAACAGTAGTTTAGTTCAAACTTGAAATCTAAAAGAGCTTTTTTTGGTCAATTTGGTTTACTATGCGGTCATGACTGAAACCCCGTCGCCTAGCTCGCCCGATAGCGGTTGGCGGCAAGCCCATCTGGGCCGCTGGCTGGCCTTGGCATCGCAGCGTTTTGATGCGCGAGTGCTGGCTTTGATGGCCAATAACGACCAGATGCCGCTGGCACTGAGCAATCTGGCCGCGCGGGGTCACCTGACCGCCTCGCACATTCACATCACCCGGCATCTGGCGCTAAGCGGCTCGCGCCTGACCGAGCTGGCCAGACTGGCTGGCATCAGCAAACAAGGCATGGGCAAACTTGTCGATCAGTGCGCTGCCTGGGGCTTGGTGCAGCGCCAATGTGATCCGCACGACGCACGGGCGCGCCTGGTGGTGTTCACCGCCACCGGGCTGGCCTGGCTGGCAGCGTTCGAGCAAGCCGTCAAACAGGCAGAAGCAGAATTGCGTGCCGAACTTGGCTTGCAAGTGGCCACCGTCATCGCAATCGGACTTGAAGCTTACGCCGCATAAAATGGTTTTGATCACATTCACGGCCCACCGCCATAACCCCAGGGCCAAGCCGCCCCATTTAGGAAACAGCCATGCGAATTTTGATAGTCGAGGACGACCAGGTACTGGCCGACGGTTTGCTGCGGAGCTTGCGCAGTTCAGGCGCAGCGGTCGACCATGTGGCCAACGGAACCGAGGCCGATGCCGCATTGATGACCAACACCGAGTTTGATTTGCTGATTCTGGACCTTGGTCTGCCAAAAATGCATGGTCTGGAGGTGTTGAAAAAATTGCGGGCGCGTGGCTCGTCGGTGCCAGTGCTGATTCTGACCGCCGCCGACAGCGTCGAAGAACGTGTCAAAGGCCTGGACCTTGGTGCTGATGACTACATGGCCAAACCCTTCAGTCTGCAAGAACTCGAAGCGCGGGTGCGCGCCCTGAGTCGTCGTGGCATGGGTGCCGCCAGCAGCACCATCAAGCACGGTCCGCTGATTTATGACCAGGGAGGCCGCGTGGCAACCATCGATGGGGTCATGGTGGAGTTGTCAGCGCGCGAACTCGGTCTGCTCGAAGTGCTGTTGCAGCGCGCAGGCCGTCTGGTCAGCAAGGATCAACTGGTGGAGCGGCTGTGCGAATGGGGCGAAGAGGTCAGCAACAACGCCATTGAGGTGTATATCCACCGGTTGCGCAAGAAAATCGAAAAAGGCCCGATCCGCATTGCCACCGTGCGAGGTCTGGGCTACTGCCTGGAAAAAATACCCGGGTGAACATATTTCATCGCGAACAGCGCTCGCTGTTTGGCGAAATCCTGGACTGGATGCTGACACCGCTGCTGCTGCTGTGGCCGGTCAGTCTGGTGCTCACCTGGCTGGTGGCACAGGGTATTGCCGGCAAACCTTTTGACCGGGCGCTTGAGTACAACGCCCGGGCCATGGCGCAACTCATCAGCATCAAGCGCGGACGGGCCGAGTTTGCCTTGCCGCGACCGGCGCGCGAACTGTTGCGCGCCGACGATTCCGATACCGTCTATTACCAGGTACTGGGGGCGCGCGGCGAATTTTTGAGTGGCGAGCGCGACCTGCCGCCACCTCCGGCCGACGAAAAGGTGACTCCAGACGAGGTGCGCATACGCGATGACGTGGTCAAGG
>DAOSLL010000054.1:0-12227 GCA_035368905.1 Rhodoferax sp. | reverse complement strand
CGGCCACCGCGTCAAGCCAGAGCCAGCCGGTCACGGCCATGGCAGCCAGGCCCACCACCACACCCACTGAAGTCCAGACATCGGTGACAAGATGCCGGGCATCGGCTTCCAGCGCAATGGAGCGATGCACTTTGGCCGAACTGAACATGACCCAGGCCAGCAAACCATTCAGTGCCGAACTCAGCACCGACAGGCCTAGGCCCCAGCCCAGTTCCTGCACCGGCTGCGGCTGAAACAGCCTCGGAGCCGCCGCCCAGATGATGCCGATGGCGACACCCACAATCAGGATGCCCTCAAAACCCGAGGAAAAATACTCTGCCTTGTGGTGACCGTAAGGGTGATCGCTGTCAGCCGGTCGCTGCGCAATGGTCACCATCATCAGCGCAAAAATGGCGCTGGCCAGGTTGACAAACGACTCCATCGCATCAGAGAGCAAACCGACCGAATCGGTCACGTACCAAGCTAGTGTCTTGAGTGTGATAGTTGCTAGGGCGACGCTGATGGAGGCCCACAACAAGCGCTTGGGGGTCAAAAAACGAACCGGCAGGTAGGAGATCATGATAGTGAGCGACAGAACACTTTAGAGGAAGTTGCATTCATGGCGATTTGCCCATCCGGGGGGGGTGATCCGATCAGTCAAACAGCTCTTTCCAGATGGACTTCTTTTCACGGTAGCCGTGGCGGTTTTCATGGTGGCTGTCACGGTAGCCATGCTGGACATCATAGGACGGCATCGGCGGACGCTGCATTTGCTGCGGCGCAGGTGCTGGCATTTGGACGGGTTCAGCCGAACTGCGCTCGATGATCTTGTCGAGTTCGCCGCGGTCCAGCCAGACGCCGCGACACTGCGGGCAGTAGTCAATTTCAATGTTGAGGCGCTCGGTCATCAGCAAGTCAGTGGTAACACAGGTGGGGCATTTCATAGGGTTCCTTGGTTCAGTCTTCTTTCTTGTTGCCTTTGCCGTCGCCTTTGCCTGCGCCTTTTTTCTCTGGCTCGCCGTCGGCGCTGCGATGGCATTCGACACAGTTCTCAAAGTCGCGTATGCCCTCTTTCTGGTGCTCGGCCTGAATTTTGGCAGGCGAATGCTCGTGGCAGCCATAACAGGTGTATTGCCGGTAATCGTGTTTCAGATGGCAGGTGAGACACTCGGTGCTGTGGTCCTTGTCGAGCAAAAAGTACTTGTCATGCTCGAAGGTGGCGGGCTTCCAGGCCGTCTGGCTGTGGCACTGGGTACAGCTACCGCCAACCTGGCGGTGCAACTGGTCGGAGGGTGCCTTGTGGCAGCTTAGGCATTGGTCACGCACTGCCACCTTCAGCAGCGCATGCGAGAACGGTTTGCGGCTGCGCTGGGTCAGCTTCGGGCCCTGGTGGTCGCTGTGGCAGGCCATGCAGTTTTGCTCGGTCAGGTCCTGGTGAAACGCTGTTTTGACGCTCTTCTTTGGTAGCGGCGTGCCTTTGCTGGTGCGCACGCCAATGTCGGACAGCGCGTGGCAACTGATGCAGCGCCCGGACGAGGCCCCACGCAGCGGCGCGTGGCAGGCAAAGCAGTCGGTGGCGACCTCGCTGTGCGCCACCACCACAGCGCCGGGGCTGACCATCAGGTGCGGGTAGATAAACACCAGCACTGCCAGCACCAGCAGATTGGCGGCGATCACCAGCATCAGCCAACTGCGCTTCATTTCCAGCCCCAAAACAAAAACACCGCAATGATGTGGCCCAGGCCAAGAACGCCAAACGCCAGATTGATCGGAAAGTGAATGGTGCGCCAGTTTTTGACGGCATCAAAGGTCAGGCTGTCCCAATAGGTCTGGTCTTCCAGATCCGCCGCAGGCAGGCCACTTTGGCGCATTTCCAGTCGCGCCGCTTCGAGTCGTTTGCGCGAGCTGTCCAGCAAATATTTGCCAATCAGCCCGCTTGCCACATTCACCAGCATGGCCAGCACCGCCAGCCAACCCAGAATTGAGTTGAAGTGAATGCCGGCGTGCACCAGCACCAGCAAGGAGCCCAGCCAGGCCAGGCGCTCGTGCCAGCGCAGCAACTGCACCGGCTGGCCTGATTTGATCAGCTTGCGTTTACGCATTGAATAGCCAAACGAACTCAAGATCAGCAGCGTGCCGGGAATGCCCAGGTAGCGGCCAATCCAGATGATGTTGGCCAGGTGCAAGGCGGCATCGACCAGCAAGGCCGCCACCACCAGCAGGCCAAAAGACAACAGAAACGGCAACACTTCACGGCGAATCAGGCGGGCTTTCATCGGGGTCAGGCCTCAAGTTCCAGGTCGGAAGTGGGTGTCGCCACGCACAGCAGGCAGTGGCCAGGCGCGGGGTCGTGATCCGGCGCGCTGGCATAGCTCACGGTGCCTTTGCGCAGGCGGGTTTCGCAACTGCCACAGCCACCTGAGCGGCAGCCCGAGTCAACCGCCACACCGTGACGCTCGGCAAAGTCCAGCAGATTGGACTGCTGGCCGTCCCACGGCAAAGTGCGCCCAGAGCGGGCAAAGCGCACTTCAAGAGGTGTTGATGTCAGGATTGCGGCAGGCGGCATTGAGGCGACCGGCAGCCTTACCGACGCCGGGCCAAAGGCTTCAAAATGAACATCCTGCTGCGGCACGCCCCAGGCCAGCAGTTCGGGAACCAGGGCTTCCATCATCGGGGCCGGGCCGCAAACATAGAACTGGTAGGCCCCAAGCGGCAATTGCTGGCGCAGCAAGGCCACCGTGATATGGCCGGTGTGCTGGTAGTCACGCCCCAACACGTCATCCGGACCAGGTTGACTGTAAACAACATTCAAATGCACTTGGGAGTGGGTGCTGGCAAGCTGCTCCAGGGTTTGCTTGAAGGCATGTTCCGCGCTGTTGCGTAGACCGTAAAAAAGATGCACGGTACGCCCGGGCTGCTCGGCCTGGCACCAGCGCAGCATGCTCATCATCGGTGTGATGCCAATACCGCCACCGACCAGCACCACCGGGGCCAGGCTGGCCACATCAAGATGGAAATGTCCGGACGGGGCTTTCACCTGCAACACATCACCGACCTGAACATGGTCATGACAATGGTTCGACGACAGCCCTGCTGGTAGCCCGGGCTGACTGGCAGGCGGTGGCACACGCTTGATGGTGATGCGGTAATGCCTTGGGTCTGGCTGGTCCGACAAAGAATAGCAACGGGTGATCGGGCGCTGGCGCTGCGGCACGTCATCAGCAACGGTTGGCTGCAACTGAAAGGTCAAGAACTGCCCCGGCTTGAAAGGTGGCAGCTCAGCCCCATCCACCGGTGTCAGGTAAAACGAACATTGGCTGCCTGCCGGGTCTTCATATTCACGGCGAACCACCCGGAAATCGCGCGTGCCAGACCAAGCCAGCGAGCGCGTTGCCGCAACCGGATCGCCCGGCACAGGCGATCCGGTCGCCGGTGTGGAGGATGCTCTGCGCCACATTGCAACACCTGCCAGCACAAGCAATTGCAGCAGCATGGCCGCGAGAATATTCGCCAGAAGCAAAGTTGCAGTCACGAATCAGCAGCCCGGAGTGAAGGAGTCAGTATGTCTGTTGAAAACCATTGGGTCGGTACGACAGAGCACCGACTGCCAAGCATGCGCCCGATTGCTTAGGGCTACCTTAAAAGCGATCCGTACCCAACGCCTTTGTACTGCCTGCGATCCCGGCAAGCACCCCCGGCAACCACAGGTTTTTGCCATCTACTGAGCCAGCGCTGGTCGGCACTCGCAAGGGATTGTTACGATCACAGCATGCCTGGGCGGGCTATCCCTATAATTCCGGCCGCTAGACCGCATGCTGTGCGGTCCGATGCTTCGCCTTGCACCAGGGAAATACCGAAGAACGACAGCATTGATGCCGTCAAAAAATAGCCATTCGCGCCGCGCACGCAGCCTGATTTGCATGGCTGCCCGGCAGTAACTGACCCAGGGCACCACAAGGTGCCGCTTCGTTGCTTTTCGACCACCCAAATCCGAAAGCAGCCCAGAACAACCCGGATCAAACCATGACTCAACCAAACCAACCATTGAACACAGCACCGCAGGAACCGACTTTTTTTCGGCGGGTTCCGATCGCCTTCGGTGCGTTTTTCAGTATTTTGTCGAACCCGAAATTTGCCGCCCGCGTTGAACGCCTGCAACAGGGCCACGAGGTCGCGCCCAATCTGGCAACCGCACCTGTTGCCGCTGCACCGGCCCCGGTCAAAGCGCCCAACCACGATGCTGCCCTGCAGTTGCTGGGCTTGTTGCAGCGCGATGCACGGCTGATCGACTTTACTCAGGAAGATTTAAGCAGTTACTCGGATGCCGACATTGGCGGTGCCGCCCGTGTGGTGCACGAAGGCTGCTGCAAAGTGCTGCGCGAGCACTTCAGCATCGCCCCGGTGCGCGCAGAAGCCGAGGGCAGCCGCCTGACGCTGGAAGTCGGCTTTGATGCCCGCGCCATCCGCCTGACCGGCAACGTTCTGGGACAGGCCCCTTTCAAAGGCAGCTTGAGCCACCGTGGCTGGCGAGCCACCGAGGTTCGGCTGCCGACACTGGCCGCCAGCCATGACAGCAGCATACTGGCGCAAGCCGAGGTGGAACTATGAGCGAAGCAAAATTTTCCATTGGCATTGACCTTGGCACCACCCATTGCGCGCTAGCCTTTGTGGACATTGCCGCCTGCGACGGCGAAAAAACCAGCCACGGCATTCTCGACATTCCCCAACTGACGGCACCTGGTGCGGTCGAGGCATCGCCTTTGCTGCCGTCGTTCCTGTACCTGCCACACGCCGACGAACTGGCCGCCGGTGACCTGACCCTGCCTTGGTCAGACCAGCAAACCGATGCGGTTGGCGAGTTTGCCCGTTCGCGTGGCGCGCTGACCCCGATTCGCCTGGTGTCGAGTGCCAAAAGCTGGCTGTGCCATGCCGGGGTGGACCGGCGCGCTGCCATTTTGCCCAGCGAGGCCCCGCCTGAAGTGGCGCGGGTGTCGCCGCTTGAAGCCACCACCCGTTATTTGAAGCACTTGCGCCAGGCCTGGGACCATGCCCACCCGGAGGCCCCGTTTGACCAGCAGGATGTGACGGTGACCATTCCGGCCTCGTTTGACCCGGCCGCGCGCGAATTCACCCTGGAGGCGGCACAGGCTGCGGGCTATGGCGCGCTGACCTTGCTCGAAGAGCCACAGGCCGCGCTGTACAACTGGATTCAGGCCAGCGCAGGGGGCTGGCGCAAGGATGTCAAGCCCGGCGAGATCATCCTGGTGATCGATGTCGGTGGCGGCACCAGCGACTTTTCGTTGATTGCGGTGCTTGAGCGCGAGGGCACGCTGGAACTGCACCGGGTCGCCGTTGGCGACCACATCCTGCTCGGTGGCGACAACATGGACCTGACGCTGGCGCATGTGGTGGCGCGCAAGCTGGCCGCCGAAGGCAAGCAGCTTGACCCCTGGCAGATGCGCGCGCTGACCTACGCCTGCCGCGCCGCCAAGGAAAACCTGCTGGGTGATGCAGCGCTGCAAGCGCAACCGATCGTGGTGCCGAGTCGCGGCTCCAAGCTGATTGGCGGCTCGATCAAGACCGAACTGACCCAGGCCGAGGTGCAAAGCACGATTCTGGAAGGATTCTTCCCCGAGGTGGCCGCTGACAGTCGCCCGGTCAGCCGCACCCGGTCCGGTTTGACGCAGCTCGGCCTGCCTTACGCGCAGGATGCCGGTGTCACCCGCCACCTGGCAGCCTTGCTGGGCCGACAGGTCTCAGCCACTGCCGAACTGGCTGGTTTTGTCGGTAACACCAGTGCCGATGCCAGCTTTTTGCACCCCACGGCGGTGTTGTTCAATGGCGGCGTGTTCAAGTCCAACATCCTGGCACAGCGCACCTTGGGCACGCTCAATGGCTGGCTGGCAGCCGAGCAAGCCGCTGCCGCCCGCATGCTGGCCGGTGCCGACCTTGACCTGGCGGTGGCCCGCGGTGCCGCCTATTACGGCTATGTGCGGCGCGGCCAGGGCGTGCGCATCCGGGGCGGCACGGCGCGCGCCTACTACGTGGCGATCGAATCGTCGATGCCAGCCATACCCGGCATGGAGCCACCGATACAAGCCCTTTGCGTGGCCCCGTTTGGCATGGAAGAAGGCACCGAAGCAGATTTGCAGTCGCAGGAATTTGGCCTGATCGTCGGTGCGCCGGTGCATTTGCGCTTCTTTGGTTCATCGACCCGGCGACAAGATCACATCGGCACCCTGCTGGATTTCTGGCAGCCTGACGAGTTGCAGGAGCTCGGCGAAATCCACGCCACCTTGCCCGCCGAAGGCCGACAACCGGGCGAAACGGTGCAGGTGACACTGCGCGCCGTCGCCACCGAAACCGGCACCCTGGCGCTGACCGCCGTGGCAACCCAGAGCGACGAACACTGGAAAGTCGAGTTCGACGTGCGCAGCAACGGCTAACGTCGCACTGATGGCCCACTTTGTCGTCGGCATTGACCTTGGCACCACCCACACCGTTGTCGCCTGCGCCCGGCTGACCACACAGCGTGGCGGTCGCGCCGCGTTTGGCAAGGTGACATTGTTTGACGTGGCACAGTTGGTGTCGGGCGGCGCTGTGGCCGCGCTGCCACTGCTGCCGTCGGTGCGCTACCACGCGGCAGCAGACGAACTGGTGGCCAGCGAGCTGCACTTGCCCTGGCCACCAGTCGGTGAAGTGCCTGCCCAACCGGTGGTGCTGGGGCAATTCGCCCGCACGCTGGGAACGCAGGTGCCGGGCCGGCTGGTAACCAGTGCCAAAAGCTGGCTGTCGCACACCCTGGTGGACCGGCTGGCACCGATTCTGCCCTGGGGCGCGCCGGCCGAGGTCGCCAAGGTGTCGCCGGTAGCGGCCAGTGCCAGCTACTTGAGCCATGTGCGCGCCGCCTGGAACTGGCAGCACCCGGATGCCCCGCTGGAGCAGCAAGACCTGGTGCTGACTGTGCCGGCCTCGTTTGATGAAGGAGCGCGCGCCCTGACCCTGAGCGCCGCACGGCTGGCCGGGCTGGACCGGTTACGCTTGCTGGAGGAGCCGCAGGCGGTGTTTTACGACTGGCTGCTGCGACACCGGGGCAAACTGGCCGAGCAATTGACAGACACCCGCCTGGTGCTGGTGTGCGATGTGGGTGGCGGCACCACCGACCTGAGCCTGATCAAGGTTGAACTGATCGACGGCGAGCCGCAGTTGACCCGCATCGGGGTCGGCAAACACCTGATGCTCGGCGGCGACAACATGGACCTGGCGTTAGCGCATCTGCTGGAGGCGCGACTGACCCCGGCTGCCGACGCACCCGGCGCGGCGCGCCTGTCAGCCAGCCAGTTGGCCCAGTTGATGGACCGCTGCCGCGTCGCCAAAGAGCAGTTGCTGGCCAGCGACGCACCGGCCCAGGTGCCCATCACGCTGCTAGGCGGCGGCGCACGCCTGATCGGCGGCAGCCGCTCGGTGATGCTGACGCGCGAAGATGTCGAACAAACCATAGTGGAAGGTTTTTTTCCGCAGGTGGCCGTCAGCGACGAGGCCCGGCAGGGGCGCAGCGGCATTGTGGCGTTTGGCCTGCCCTACGCCCGCGACCCGGCCATCACCCGTCACATTGCCGACTTTTTGCGCGCCCATGCGCAAACCCTGCCCGACACGCTGCTGCTCAATGGCGGCGTGTTTCGTGCTGATGCGCTGGTCAAACGGCTTGAACAAACGCTGGCAGCATGGCGCAAAGCCCCGCTGCGCCTGCTGCACAACGACAACCCGGATGTGGCGGTGGCGCGCGGTGCGGTGGCCTATGCGCTGGCGCAGCAAGGGCTGGCCCCGAAAATTGGCGGAGGCTCGGCGCGCAGCTACTTCCTGTTGCTGGAACACAGCGACGGCATCTGCATCCTGCCGCGCGGCAGCGAAGCCGGTCAGGAGGTGTTGCTCAGCGGCCAGACCTTTGCGCTTCGGCTCGGGCAGCCGGTGCGGTTTCACCTGTTCAGCTCGGTTGGCGATGCGCCCGGTCACCAGCCCTTCAAGCTCGGGCAAAGGATCAGCCTGGACACTGAGGGCTTTCTTCGACTGCCCCCGATTGCTACTGTATTGGAAGCTGGTAGCGCAGATGGCATAAGGGCTACAGGCCAAAATGGTCCAAAAGACATGGCGGTACAACTGGTCACCGCGCTGACCGAGGTGGGCACGCTGGAGATGCACTGCGTCAGCCTTAGCGATGCCAGCCAACGCTGGTTGCTGGAATTTGATTTGCGCCAGCAAACAGAGGCTGCAGCCGCCCTGCCGTCTGGCCAGCAGGAGCTGGGCGCGTCCAGGCTGGCCGATGCCATCAAAAAAATCGACCGCGTGTTTGGCACCGGCAGCCAGCCGGTGCTGGCCAAGGAAGTCAGGCAGTTGCGAGGGCAACTTGAGCAGGTACTGGGCGAACGCGAGCGCTGGGCCACTCCCGAGCTACGCCAGATGTTCGATGCCCTGTGGCAGCGGGCCCGCAGCAGACGCCGCTCGGCCGAGCACGAGCGGGTCTGGCTCAATCTGGCCGGATATTGCCTGCGCCCCGGATTTGGCTACCCGCTCGACGATTGGCGTTTGCAACAGCTCTGGACGCTGTTCCAGCCGGGTGTCCAGCACAGCCATGACAAACAGGTTTGCACCGAATGGTGGACCTTGTGGCGGCGTGTCGCAGGCGGCCTGGCCGCACCTGAACAATTGCGCCTGCTCGACGATTTTGCCGCCAACCTGCACACCAACGAAATCGGCAGCGACGAAAGTGCCAGCAAGCCGGTCAAGGGCAGCGATGACGACATGCTGCGCCTGGGTGCCTCGCTGGAGCGCATTCCGGTGGACTACAAGGTCGAAATTGGCGAATGGCTGCTGCGCCGACTGCAAAAGTCCCAAACCGCATCGGCCAGGCGCAACGGCGCTGATGTGGCAGACGACAGCCGGACGCTGTGGGCACTGGGCCGCATCGGAGCGCGCCAGCCGTTTTATGGCAACAGCCACGATGTGGTGCCGCCCGACACCGCCACTGCCTGGGTCGAGACGCTGCTGGCACTTGACTGGAAGCGCATTGAGCCAGCGGCCTTTGCCGCTACCCACCTGGCCCGCGTCACCGACGACCGTGCGCGCGACCTGCCGCTGACCCTGCGCGAGTCGGTGATGGCGCGACTGACCGGCATGGGCGCGCCAGCCATCTGGGTCGAAATGGTGCGCCAGCGAGTCGAACTGGACGCGGCCACCGAGCATCGGGCGCTTGGCGAATCCTTGCCGCCTGGGCTGATACTGATGACCTGAAGCGGCTTGGCTGTGCTAACCGGGTTCAGACCCGTCGGCTGTGGCATCTGGCGCTACAGGTTCGGCATGGATGCCAGTGGCTCTATTTTTGCGGGCGCTTTGTTGAGATGTTGCAGGGTTTCGACAAACTCGCGCGCCTGCTGACGCTGGCTTGCGGTAAAGGTTTTACCGGCATCACCGGCCAGCAGCACTTCCAGCAGGCCCGTCAGGTGAAGCTGAAACCTTTCGTAATGTGGATGTGTCGCCATGAGTGACCCGACGATCGCCATCAAGCCGGCCTGGGTGGCTATCAGGGTATCGAGTTCGGACTGCAGTTGTTCGTTTTTCATTGAAATCTCCTTGGGCAAATATTGTGCGACACCAAAGATGATGCCAAGGTTCCAAAGCGCATGCCCCACATCATCTGGTCGGCTTTCCTGGTGCCCATGCGGCAAGCGCCGGTCAGCATCGACGAAACCGCTAAAATGCGCCCGAGGCCCTTTCACCCGCACCCATTTTGCGTGCTTGTCGTCAGTTTTTTTGTGCCTCTTCCCTTTCACCGGCAAAGCCAAATGAACCTTTTTACATGCACATCCAAAACACAAACCCATCGTCTGCCGTTCAACCAGGCGCGCGCGCCACACGGTATTTAGCGCCTGCGCGGCGGCTTCGAAATCACCTGCTGGTATTGTTGTGCGGCCTTTGGGGCAGCGCACCGGTCTGGGCCACCGACGACCTTGCCAAGGTCCATGCCCCGGTGGCGGCCATCCAAGCCCCGGCTGAGTCCAACAAGCATATGGACGCTGCGGCTGATGCGCCTGCCCAGGCCTTGAACGCCGATGAACCGCATGGCGCAACGCAGTTGTTTGGGTCGGACCTGAGCCAAAGGGAAATCGTCTTGAAGCCGCTGGAAGCCATCAGGTTTATAACTTCCAGTGCTGTGGCTTCGGCCAATTCGGTTGCATCGGCGGCAGCATCGGTTGTCTCGGTGGCTTCCAGCACAGTGCTCGACGTTGCAGAAGTCATCCAGCAAGGCATAGCATCCTGGTACGGTGCGGAGTTGCATAACCGCCGCACCGCCAATGGCGAGCGGTTCAATATGAACGACCTGACCGCTGCACACCGCACATTGCCGTTTGGCACCAGGTTATGCGCGCATTCGCCCAAGACCGGCAAGTCCGTCATCGTCCGCATCAATGACCGTGGTCCGTTCGCCAAAGACCGGATCATTGATTTCAGCAAAGCAGCAGCACAGGCACTTGGCATTGTTCACTCCCGGCCAGATGTCGTCGCCCTGTTGGATTCGTCGGACAAGCGTTGCGCAATGGGTTGAATGCCCTGCCAATCGGGCACGTTTGCCGGGGCCGGTCGCAGTCCGGGCTAAGGCGCAGCTACCGGTTGGGCGTGCTGCCAGAGGCTGGCGCTGTTGGCATCTGGGCTAGCGCCAGTCGCTGCAGATGCCAATTGATTTTTGCAACCCGCTCAGTTCCCGCACTGCGCTGATGCGCCAGACCCGCCCGCAACAGCGCCAGGTTTTCCGATCACGGCCAGCGACAAACGGTTTGTCCAGCGCGACCCAATCAGGTTTCCCTGGATATCTTGATGGACGGAAATTTGCTTGAAAAATCCTTGTTCTTAGCCGCAATCGACAGCGCCACCTTGCGCGCTACCGCCTTGTACAGGCCGGCCACGTCGCTATCGGGGTCCGACACCACGCTGGGGTGACCGCTGTCGGCCTGCAAGCGGATCTGCATCGCCAGCGGCAGGGCACCGAGGTAGTCCATCTTGTATTGGGCGGCCATCTTCTTGCCGCCGTCAGCCCCAAAAATATGCTCGACATGGCCACAGTTGCTGCAAACATGCACTGCCATGTTTTCCACAATGCCCAAAATCGGCACGCCTACCTTTTCAAACATCTTGATGCCTTTTTTGGCATCGAGCAGGGCAATGTCCTGTGGTGTCGTGACGATCACCGCACCGGTCATCGGCACGCGCTGGCTCAGCGTGAGCTGGATGTCACCGGTGCCGGGCGGCATATCGACAATCAGATAATCCAGGTCTTTCCAGTTGGTCTGGCGCAGCAACTGCTCAAGCGCCTGGGTCGCCATCGGGCCGCGCCAGATCATGGCCTCGTCCTGCGGCACCAGAAAGCCGATCGACATCACCTGCACACCGTAGTTTTCCATCGGCTCCATGGTCTGACCGTCCTGGCTTTCAGGCTTGCCCTCGATGCCCATCATCATCGGGATGCTGGGGCCATAAATATCGGCATCCAGCAAGCCCACGCTGGCACCTTCGGCAGCCAGTGCCAGCGCCAGGTTGACGGCGGTGGTGCTCTTGCCGACACCACCCTTGCCGGAAGCTACCGCCACGATGTTCTTGACCTTGGGCAACAAGGCCACGCCGCGCTGCACGGCATGCGCGGTGATCTTGGTGTTGACGCTAACCGACACATTGACAACCCCTGCGACACTTTTTGCTGCCGCCATCAGGTCATTGCGAAAGCCGGGAATCTGGCTCTTGGCGGGGTAGCCCAGTTCCACCTCAAAGGCAACATCGCCGCCGCTCACTGTCAGGTTTTTGATCGCCTTGGTGGACACGAAGTCGCGTCCGGTATTGGGGTCCACCACAGCTTGCAGGGCCTCCAGAATGGCTTGTTGGGTCACAGACATATTTTTCTCCGAAAACCGCGAGTCTAGCCAAGCCGCAATAGACCTGAGCCGCCACTGCAAATGCGGGTTGACCCATGGCGTGGCCGCCACCCTGGGTGGCCGAACCCCCCATTGATAGAATCAAAGCAAGCCCGATGCCTTGGCAGACCCTTGACCAGCGCACTCAAAAGCCGCTAGCGCATTCCCACTTTGACCTCCCGTGACCTGATTGATCGCCAATGACCACCGCACCCCTGCCTCGCCAACTCTTTGTCACCACCGCCCTGCCCTACGCCAATGGCAAGTTCCATGTCGGCCACATCATGGAAT
>DAOSLL010000053.1:0-12260 GCA_035368905.1 Rhodoferax sp. | reverse complement strand
TCAAGCGACAAATCATCCACCGCGCGGAAAGCACCGTAGTGCTTGGCCACGCGGGTGGCTCGCAGGTCAGGCTGCGCCACCAGCTTGGCAGGCGCAGCAGGCAGGGTGGAAACCAAGGCCCGGGCTTAGTTTGCAGCCTTGATGCGGTCAAGCACCTTGCCTTCGATGTCTTCAATGCCAGCGGGCACAGCCGGATACCACTTGACGTTTTTCAACGCAGCTTCCGGGAAGCTGGCGGCAAATTGGGCTTTCAGCTTGGCATCGGCCAACTGGTCAGCACCTTTGGATGCCGTGAAGTTGCCAGCAGAGGCACCCACCTTGGCGGCGATCTCGGGGCGCATGTTGAAGTTGATCCAGGCGTAGGCCGCAGCGTCATTCTTGCCCTTGGCGGGGATGGCAAACGTGTCGATCCAGCCCAATGCACCTGCTTTGGGCGCGATGAACTGGATTTCAGGCTTCTCGTTGTTCAGTTTCCAGCCACCCGTGTCCCACATCATGGCACCGACGATCTCGCCCGAACGCATGCCGTTGAGCAACTGGTCCTTGTTGTCCCAGAAGAACTTCAGGTTGCCTTTGCATGCGGTGATGGTCTTGCCGGTTTCGTCCATCAGCGCGGTGTAGGCTTTGGCATCGCCATACAGGGCAAACGGGTCTTTGCCAGCGGCAAAGGCAAAAGCCAGCAGCGTCGGGCGTTTCAGGCGCACGGCGGTTTTGCCTTTGAAATCAGCCTTGCATAGGTCTGGGTAGTTGTCCATCTTGGCCAGCTTGGTGTTGACCACCAGGCCATCGGTGCCCCAGATATGCGGCAGACCGTAGACCTTGCCAGCCAAGGTTGTGTTCTTCTTGGTGGCATCGAGCATCGATGGAATGAACAACTCGGCTTTGAGCTTGCTCAGGTCCATCGGCTTGTAAATGCCAAATTCAGCTTGCGGGCCGGTGATGCGGTCTTGCGACGGCTGCGCCAGATCAAACCCGGCACCGCCAGTGGCGCGCAGCTTGGAAATCATTTCTTCGTTGTTGGACAGGGTCACTTCAACCTTGTAGCCGCTTTCTTTCTCGAACTGCGCCACGATGTCGGCCGGGGCGTAGTCGGCCCAGGTCAGCAGGCGAAAGGTTTTTTCCTGTGCGGTTGCGGTGCCAGCAGCACTCAGCGCAACAATGCCGGCAGCAATCAATGAGTAGCGGATTTTCATGGGTGAGTCCTCGGGTGAATGAAAAAAAGCCCGGGCCTCTGGTTTGATGCGGCAGCCGGACAGGGAACGCAAGGATACGACACTTTTGTGACATTCCTGTGTCTCAAGACCATCGATGCCGGTGTGGCCGATGCGCCCTAAGATAGCCCTGTTCTCATGCATCAGGAGCTGTCCATGCCAGTCGTTGTTGTCGTCAATCCCAAAGGCGGCGTTGGCAAGTCCACGCTGGCGACCCAGGTCGCCGGTTACTTTGCCGCGCAGCACCAACGCGTCATGCTGGGCGATGCCGACCGCCAGCAGTCTTGCAAGCTCTGGCTGTCGCTGCGCCCTGATAGCGCCCGACCGATTGCAGGCTGGACGGTGGACCCTGATGACATCGCCCGGCCCCCCAAAGGCACCACCCACGTGGTGCTTGACACGCCAGCCGGCCTGCGCGGCAAACGCCTGAAAGAGGTGCTGAAACTGGCGCACAAGGTACTGGTGCCGTTGCAGCCCAGCATTTTTGACATCTGTGCCACGCGCGACTTTCTCGATGAACTGACTGGCAGCAGCCACGCCGCCAAAACCCAGATTGGCCTGATCGGCATGCGGGTGGATGAGCGCACCCGCACGGCGGAACAATTGCGCCAGTTTGTCGAGTCTGTCGGGCTGCCGACCCTGGCTTACCTGCGTAGCACGCAAAACTACATTGTGCTTGCCGGGCGTGGCCTGACCTTGTTTGACCTGGCACCTGAACGCGTGGCACGTGACCTGGCCCAATGGCAGCCCATTTGCCAGTGGCTGGATCAGTAAGCCATGTTTTGGCCAGTTTCCCGGTTTGGCTGCTTCAGTCCCTGACCCGCTTTGGGTTGCCAGTCGGCGCTTGACCGCGCCTGACAAACTTCAATCGGTCTGCAAGCGCTGATGGTGCTGCACAACAGCCAGCGCAATGGTGTGCCCTGATTGCACCCATCGCATCCGGGCCGTCGGCAACCCGCAACAGTGATACCTTAATATCGCGACATGCGCCGCTTTCACGCCCCTGCCATGCCGCTGTTGCTCCGGCTACTGTTGCCTTTGGCCTTGCTGGTGCTGGCAGCGGGCAGCGTGCGTGCGATGCTGCTGTGGGGTGACGAGGTTCAGGCAGGCGCGCTGCAAAGCCAGCGCTTTGTCGAGGATTTCCAGCGTCTTTACGGCCCGCGCATTGCCGAATTGCAAAGCCTTGGACAGCAAGCCAGTCTGCAGGGCGTGCTGGACCGCGGTGTGGCCGAATACCGGTCGCTGGTGCGCTTGCAGTGGCAAAGCCATTCTGGTGACAGCTTGCAGGCGCAGGCGGAGCCGGTTGCGCTGCAGGTGCCAGCCTGGGTCAGGTTTCTGCAGCGGGTCGAGAACATGCCCAATGCCCTGCAAGACAGCACCCGCAGCTTTTCACTGGCGTACCAGGGACAGAGCACCGGCACCCTGATCGTGACGCTTTCGGCTGCACCGGAAATCAACCGGATCTGGGAGTCAGCCCGGCTGCAAATGTGGACAATGGCCGGTGTGCTGGGGGTACTGTGCTTGCTGGTGCCTTTGGTGTTGCTCAGCAGCCTGCGCGGCTTGACCAAACTCAGCGCCGCCGCATTGCTGCTGCCGGTGCAACCCGAACTGCGCATAGCGCCAACCGGCGCGCGCGAGGTGCAGCAGCTCGCCGTTGCCTTCAACGCCATGGCCGACGACCTGCAACAGGCGCGCTCGCAGACACAGGAGCAACTGTTGCAAACCACCTGGGTGGCCAACCATGACACGCTAACCGGCTTGCCCAACCGTGCCCTGCTGGCAGACCGTCTGCATCTGGCACTGCGCCGTTGTGAGCGTCATCAGGAAACTTTGGGGCTGTGTTTCATCGATCTGGACCATTTCAAACCCATCAATGACCAGCACGGCCATGAAGTGGGCGACCAGGTGCTGATGACCGCCGCCAGACGCATGCAGGCCGAGCTGCGTGACACCGACACACTGGCGCGCATTGGCGGCGACGAGTTTGTCATGCTGCTGACCAGCCTGCAGCAGCCGCACGAGGCGCAGGCCATTGTGGAGCGGGTGCTGGCTTCGTTGCGCCTGCCAATTGAAATCGGGGACCTGGTGGCGCACATCTCTGGCAGTGCCGGGCTGACCTTGCAAGGCCCGGTGGGCAGCGACGCTGCTGCGCCTGAAGCCGACTTGCTGCTGCGCCAGGCGGATCAGGCCATGTACCAGGCCAAACAGGCCGGGCGTGACCGCGTCCGCCTGTGGCAGTCTGACCCGCTGGGTGTCCTGACAGACCAGCAGCAATGGGGCGAGCGGCGGACCCAGGCGATGCAGCAGGGCGAACTGCGACTGTTGTACCAGCCCAAGGTTCATTTGATCAGCGGTGAAGTGGTCGGCCTGGAGGCACTGATTCGCTGGCAACACCCTGATCGCGGGCTGCTCCTGCCGCACGAATTTCTGCCCCAGATCGAGCACAGCGCGACCATTGTTGCCATCGGCGACTGGGTCATGAACGCCGCCTTGCAGCAGATGGAGGCTTGGGCGCGGGTTGGCACCGGCTGGCCGGTTAGCGTCAATGTGGCACCCAGGCAACTGATGGACCAGAGTTTCTTCAGCAAATTGAGCCTGGCCTTGCTGCGCTGTCCCCATGTCAAAGCCCACTGGCTGACACTGGAAATTCTGGAAACCAGCGCGCTGGGTGACTTGGCCCAAATCAGCGCCATGGTGCGCGATGTGCAGTCGCTTGGCGTGCATTGTTCGCTGGATGACTTTGGCACCGGCTATTCAAGCCTGAGCTATCTGAAGGAACTGCCGGTGCACGAAATCAAGATCGACCAGACTTTCGTGCGCAACATGCTCGATGACCCCGGCGATTTGGCCCTGGTGGAAGGCGTGATTTCACTGGGACAGGTGTTTGGCCGACATTTGGTGGCCGAGGGCATGGAAACGCCCGAACATGGTGTCGTGTTGCTTCGGCTGGGCTGCGAAGTTGCGCAGGGCTGGTGCATTGCCAGGCCAATGCCGGTCGACGACATTGCGCCGTGGGCCGAGCAATACCGGCCACATTCAATGTGGAACCAGTGGGGCAAACTGAAATGGGATTTGAACGACATTGCGCTGCTGGTGGCCAAATATGACCATGTCAAATGGGTTGATCACCTGATCGGGGCAGAAGATGACGCAGCGCGGCAACTGTCTTCAGACCAATTGACCCATACTGGCGATTGTCGATTTGGTCTGTGGTACGACGGCCATGGTCGGGAAAATTACCGGCGTCTGAGCGCTTTCAAGGCGATTGCCCCGGTTCACCGTGAGCTGCACCGCCTAGGCCATGAGTTGATCCGCTTGCGCGATGCCACTCGCGTCGAGCAGGCACAGGCCGCTGCCGGGCGGTTGCTGTTTTGCCGGTCTCAGATGTTGCAGCACATTGACCACCTGCACCGTGAAGTGCTGGCGCAGCACCGTGTCTGAAGCCAACCGTCCGTTGCTAGATCGCATTGACCTGAAGATCTTGCGTGCCCTGCAGCAAGACGGGCGCATCAGCAACCTGAAGCTGGCCGAGTGCGTGGCGCTGTCACCCACAGCGGTGCTGGCGCGGGTGCAGCGACTGAGCAAAGAGGGGGTGATCCAGGGTTATGAAGCGCGGCTTGATGCGGTCAAACTCGGTGTCGGGCTGATGGTGTTTGTCGAAGTACTGCTTGACAAAACCAGCGCCGGCATCTTTGAGGCATTCAAGGCTGCCGTGCAGGTACGCCCCGAGATACTGGAATGCCACATGGTGGCGGGCGGCTTTGACTACCTGCTCAAGACCCGTCTGCCCGACATGAACGCCTACCGGGAGTTCGCCGGCAGCGTGCTTTGGCAGTTACCCGGTGTGCGCGAAACCCGCACCTACGCGGTGATGGAAGAGGTCAAAAGCACCACTCACCTGCCGTTGCAATGACCGGTTTCAGGCTGACAGCGGCAGACTGGCAAGGCATCCATGCCCCAGTTGACCGCCTGTTTTCATCTGCAAGTTCTGATGCGCATTTGCTCTTTCAATTTCGATGGGGTTGACTCATCGGGTCACAACGCCACTCGCCCGAACGGGCCACTGGCAACGCGCCTGGGGTCGTTGCGCCTGCCTCGTGTGCTAGGACAACATGCGCCCAGAGGTGCCAACAGGTGCCAACTTCAGGCCTTTGGCCCGGCCAAGGCAGGCTTTGCATTGCTCGGCCAATACCTGTGAATTGAGTATAAAAACAGGCTCCAGCCCTTGTCCTGTATGCGCCAGGCGCTATCATTAAAGGAACGTTAAGCCAGGCTCTTTTGCAGCCACTCGGTAAACGCCAGGCATTCCCAGCGCTCCATCACGCCGGTGCGCCAACACAGGTAATGGGCGTGCGGGCTGGGCACGTTGGCAGCAAACACCGCATTGTTGCCCAGCCGCACCAGCGAGCCGTGGTCCAGCCAGGGCTGTGCCAATTTGACGCGTGCCAGTGCGATACCCATGCCCGCCGCAGCGCCATCACACATCAGGCCAATGTCGTTGAACTGCGAGCCGTCAACTGGCTCGGGCCAGTCCAGCCCATTGGCATCAAACCAGGTGCGCCAGGGTTCCAGCGGGCTGCGCAGCAGCGGCTCGCCCTCGAGGTCTTGCGCCACCTCAAACGGCCCATGTTCGCGCACGAACGCCGACGAAGCCAGCGGTGTGACGGCATCCCTGATCAGGCACAGATGCTCCACATCGGCATAGCGGCCAGTGCCAAAGCGGATCATCAGGTCTGCGTCTTCGGCCACCACGTCGAGCAGCGGGATCGAGATTTGCAGCGTCAGGTCGATCTCGGGATAGGCTTCGGTGAACTGGCGCAGCCGCGGAATCAGCAGTGAGCGGGCAAAAGTCGGTGTCACCGCCAGCCGCAGCTTGCGTTTGCCAGGGGCCAGCGCCGAACCCGGAAAACGCTCCAGCATGGCCAGCCCGGCGCGCACATGGGACAGGTATTCCACACCTTCAACGGTGAGCGAAAAATCGGCCCGGCCAAACAGCTTGGTGCCAATGATTTGCTCCAGTTGCTTGACCCGGTGGCTGACCGCGCTTGGGGTCACGCAGAGTTCTTCAGCGGTTTGTGTCACGCTGCGCAGACGCGCCAGCGCCTCGAACGTCAGCAGGCACTGAATTGGCGGTATGCGGGCAGCGGTCATGGCCAGCATTGTGGCATTCGGTGCCGCCCAAGGCGCTGGGTAAAATCCCCAAGCATGCCCTGCCTTGCTACCTGCGCCTGGCCATTGGCAAGTGCGTTTTCCGTCATCCCTACTGTCTTTTTGTCATCCCAACCCGCTTGTCACCCATGTCTGATCGCCTTGCCGTGCTGCCGCAGTACCTATTGCCAAAACAGGCCCTGACGCTGCTTGCCGGGCGTATTGCCGGTGCGCGTGGCGGCCGCCTGACAACGCGTCTGATCGCCTGGTTTGTGCGACGCTACCGGGTCAACATGGCCGAGGCCGCCAACCCGGACATTGCCAGTTACGCCAGCTTCAATGACTTTTTCACCCGCGAACTCAAGGCCAGTGCGCGACCGCTGGCCAAAGCAGCGCTGATCTGCCCGGTGGACGGCGCCATCAGCCAGTTTGGTCCGATTGTCGGGCAGCAGATTTTTCAGGCCAAAGGCCACCATTACAGCAGCACCGCGCTGCTCGGGGGCGATGCCGAACTGGCGAGCCGGTTTGACGATGGCCATTTCGCCACCCTGTACTTAAGCCCGCGCGACTACCACCGCATCCACATGCCTTGCGATGGCGTGCTGCGCCGCATGATGTATGTGCCAGGCGAGCTGTTTTCGGTCAACCCGACCACCGCGCGGGGCGTGCCGGGCCTGTTTGCGCGCAACGAACGGGTGGTGTGCGTGTTTGATGGCCAGCACGGACCGTTTGTGCTGGTGCTGGTGGGGGCCACCATTGTCGGCAGCATGGCGACGGTCTGGCACGGTCTGGTCAAGGCGCCACGCAGCGCTGAAATCAGCCAATGGCGCTATGACGATGGCAGCAAACTGTTGAAGCAGGGGCAGGAGATGGGGCGCTTTTTGCTGGGTTCCACGGTGGTGATGCTGTGGCCCAAAGGGCGCATGCAATTCAACCCGGCCTGGCAGGCTGGCGGGCCGGTCCGGTTGGGTGAGGTCATGGCCAACGGCGATTGAGGTGGCAAGCCGATGCCAGGCCAAAAAAGCGGGTTGAGACTTTTCGCCGTGCTGCTAGTGGCCTTGCTGGGCGCGTGCGCGCTGCGGGCACAGACGCAATACCCGGCCCCGCTGCCACAACTGTTTGAGTTGGCCGGTGTGCTGGCAGGCGAGGCCGCGCCGGATGCGCTGCAGTTGGCGGCTTCGCCCACGCTGGAGCAGCAGTTGCCGCTTTACAAGGCGATGATGGCGCAGCCGCTCAATGCGCCCTACCGGATTGGCATGCTGGCTCAGTCCTTCACCGAGGCACAGGCATCGCCGCAGCAACTGGTCGGGTTAACCGGCGCGGTGGCGGGTTTGCGGCTGCACCGTCGGCCCGAAGCCACCCTGACGCAACAGCAGGCAAGACTGCGCTCGGCTGCCGACCCGCTGGCTTCTAGTCTGCTCTGGATGGCTGACTTGGCCAGCCCTGGCAGCACCTGGTCACCGGCCTTGCCCGACCTGGTGCAGTTGCCCGACCCGTTGCGCTTCGAGTTGGCCATGATGCTGGCCAGCATCGGTTCAGCCAACCGCTTTTTGCAACGCGCCTTGGTCAAACTGCCTGCCAGCGCTACCCCGGCCTTGCTGCGCCGCCAGGCACTGGATGGTGTGCTGGAGCCGTTTGAAGAGCCCGACTACCGCCAGTTGTTGCCACTGATCGAGCGCGAAGCCCTGTTGGCGGGCATGCTCGACCTGGTGGCCGCAACCGCGCGGCTCAAGCTCTTTGTCAGCACTGCGCAGCAACTGCCCACCGTGGCCTGGACGCTTGACACGCCAATGGGCCAGATTGTGGTTGACAGCAGCGGCCAGAACAACCTGCATCAACTCAAAGACCCGCTGCTGGTGCTTGATGTTGGCGGTGACGACAGCTATCAATTCTTGCAGCGCAGCGACAGCCAGCGCATCAGCGTCTTGCTTGACCACCGGGGCAATGATCACTACCGCAGCAGCGCGCCGGGTGCCGACCCGTCCAGTGCCACGATGGGCTATGGCATCTTGTGGGACACCGAAGGCAACGACCAGTACCAGGGCACCCAACAGGCGCAAGGGTCAGCCCTGTTTGGCGCAGCGCTACTGGTCGATGGCGGCGGCAACAACCAGTTTGTTGCCAACAGCCATGCCCAGGGCCACGCCATCGGCGGGCTGGCGGTGTTGCTCGGCAGTCCGGGCCACGACACCTATGTCGCGCAAACCCACGCACAGGGCTCGGCCGGGCCGCTCGGGGTGGCGCTGTTGCTCGACCCGGCTGGTGATGACCGCTACACGCTGGACAACACGCCGCTGCACTGGCCATCGTCACAGTTGCCCAGCGTCAACACCTCGATGGAGCAAGGCGCAGGGCGGGGACTGGGGGCCGATTTTGACGACGGACGCTATGCCGCCGGGGGCATTGGCATGCTGCTAGACCTGGCTGGCAACGACCATTACGTGGCGCAAGTGTTTGCGCAGGGCGCGGGCTATCAGGAGGGCCTGGGCGTGCTGGTGGACGACGCTGGCAACGACCAGTTTGACGCAGTCTGGTACGCCATGGGGGCGGCAGCGCATCAGGGCGCGGGCATCTTGCTCAAGCGTGGCTCGGGCAACGACCATTACCGGGCCAGCCATGTCACCTCGATCGGCGCCGCGCACGACTTTTCTGTGGCCATTTTTCTCGACGAAGGCGGTGACGACCACTATGCGCTGGGCGACCTGGGTCTGGGCGCGGCACATGACAACAGCTTTGCCCTGTTTGTTGATGGCGCGGGTGATGACCATTACCAGGTTACCGCCAGTGCCTGCCGCGCGCTTGGGGTTGCTGACAGCAGTGGCTGGGGCACACGGCGTGAAAGCCTGCTCAATCTGGGGCTGTTCATGGATTTGGGCGGCACCGACAGTTACCCGCCGGGGTGCCCGCGGGCCAGCAACAACAGCATCTGGCCGACGCCGCGCAGGTGGCCAGAACTCAAACTGCGCAGCGAAGCCGGGGCCGGGTTCGACGGTGTCGCACCGCTGCCGCTGGCGGTTCGGGCGCTGACCCGGCCTTTGCACAAGCCACCTCAATGAACAACAGCATGCTGCTTGCGACAAGCCTTTTTTATGCAAAATAGGGCTCCAGCCCCCGTGGACAGTGCGTGACGTGCTATATATTTCATTGTGAATCGATGGCTGAATCAGCCATGTCGCTGTCATCTGGCCTTGCCGCTCGTTTGCCATGTCTGCGCCAGGGTGGCTGGAGCCGAATGATCTGGCAATGGCATTGATACGGAGTCACCTGATGCAGCCGACCGACCCTCTACCGACACCAGTGACAGCGCCAGCCCGCTCACGTCTTGGGCAAAGCGCCTGGTGGCTGCTGACACTGAGCTATTACGTTACCGTTTGCCTGGCGCACTTGCAGTTTTCGCTGTGGCTGGTGCGTCGGCGCGACGGTTTTTTTGGCCGCATCGCCTTTGCTGACCTGGTGCCCGGCGTGGCAGTGGTGCTTGGCCTGCTGCTGGTTGGCTGGATTGCACTGCAATTGCGCCATGGCGCACGAGCCTGGCTGACCGGAGGCCTGTGGCTGCTGTGGCTGGTGCTGGCCGCCTTGGTGGATGGTTTTCTGACCTATTCCATCAACGAGTACGTCCACTACCCACAATACGCCTTGCTGGCCTGGTTGCTGGCGCGCGCCATGGACCCTGGCAAAGCCCGCTGGCTGGTGGGCCGCGTGCTGTTCTGGAGCACCCTGATGGGCATCGGTGACGAGTTGCTGCAATACCTCTGGATCACCACCACCTACAGCGATTACCTGGATTTCAACGACTTTTTGACCAACCTGCTGGCATCTGCGGCGGGCATGCTGCTGTATTACGGTAGTGCGGCTTTGCCAGCGCTGCCGGTGAAGCGCCCAAAGCCGGTGATCTCGTGGCTGGTAGCGGGGCTCATCAGCGCGGGCTTGGCAATTGGTCTACAAAGCGGGCGCATCGTGCAAACGCCGACCGAAAAAATCCCGCCCGGCGGCATTGTGGCAACAACTGATGGTCGTCATGTCCTGTATTTGCAGCGCGGCCCGGACTTTTACGGTAGCACGCAAGCCGGACCGCGCCATGGTCAGTATCACGTGTTGTCACCGCTGCCCGCCTTGCTGATCATGCTCGGGGTCGGGCTGGTGTTTGCCGGTTATGGCCGGTTTCGGCCCGGCCCAGGTCAGGCATTTGGACCTTTTGCGCATTGATGACCCTGAACCTAAGCCGGACAAACCGGAATCGATGAGCCTTCGTCGCGAGGGCGCGACTCCTACACAAACAGTCGACGCCTATTTGAATTTGTAGGAGTTGCGCCCTCGCGACGAATGACTTGGAATGTTTGAATTCTTCGCATGATGTGCAAAGACTTGACTTGTTAGAGACTGAAGGCCCTGGTTGATGCGGCAAAACCCTGCTGCCATGCAGCGCAAATTACCGCCGTCGCTAACCGAGACATGACTATCGAAGTAGTTGGAACTGTAGATTTGCGTGACATTGGAATGCGCCCTGCCCTGACCATTTGCACATGATTGCACCGTGTGGATCGTCAGCCCGCTTCCAGTCTTTTGCTGTTTTGCCCAACTGCCATGAACCGTCTGAATCCAAGCCCCCTGCTCCTGCTCCAAGATTCTCCAAGGCACTGACGCATACCGCATTGGCGCCAGCCCTCGTCGCGGCATTGAACTCCTGTCCATGGCGCCAGTCGTCCATCACGCTTCAAGCAATAGTGCTAAAGTAAGGATTCCTTACTGAAAAAATTCCCATGCTTGCCAAGATGACCTCAAAAAATCAGTTGACCCTGCCCAAAAACATCATCAAGCAGGTCGGCGCGACTGAATATTTCGATGTGGAAGTGAAGGCCGGGCAGATCGTCCTGACACCGGTGCGCATTCAGCGCGCCGATGCTGTGCGGGCCAAGCTGGCCGAGCTGAACTTGAGCGAAGCCGACATCACGGACGCTGTGGCCTGGGCTCGCCAATGAGGGTGGTGTTCGACACCAACGTGGTGTTGTCGGCGCTGGTGTTTGGTGGCGCAATGGCCGGGCGGCTGCGCAAAGCCTGGCAGAGCGGCGATGTCATTCCCCTGGTCAACACCGACACTGCGCAAGAGCTGATGCGCGTGCTGGCCTACCCCAAATTCCACCTGTCGCCGCAGGAGCGAACACAATTGCTGGCCGACTACCTGCCCTATGCGCAGGTCATCGCCATGCCCGAAACACCACCGGTTGTGCCCGAGTGCCGCGATCAATATGACTTGATGTTCATGCGCCTGGCACGGGTGGGACAGGCTGATGCCTTGGTCAGTGGTGACAAAGATCTGCTGACCTTGGCTGAGGCATTCAAGTCAATGTCGGGATGTCCCATTCTGAGCGTAGAGGCTTTTTTTCAGCAGATGTAGCGTTTTGGGGATCGGCGGTCTGGTGTTGGCACGGCACGTTTCGTGTGGTGTACCTGGCACGGTTGCCCGCGGCTGTATATGTGCTGCATGCTTTTCAAAAGAAGACTCAAAATGCACCCAGGTATAAAAAGGGGCCAGGCTCGAATCGATTCGGTGGCTCACAGCCAACCCGCCTGTCGGTGAAGTTATTGCTGTCGCTGTTTGCGCAAGGCTGGACGCACGCGCAGGTGCTGGACAACTACCCGACGCTTGACAACGGCACCTTGCAGGCCGTGTTTGCCTTCAGCGCCGATTGCCTGCACGACGAACAGTACTTTGCCCAAGCCCTGGCCACATGAAACTGCTGGCCAATGAAAACATTCCCATGGGCATGGTGCGTCAATTGGGACAAGAAGGGGCCAGGCTCGAATGGATTGGGCGCGCGTTCAATGCGCTGATGTCATCGCGTTGGCCAGGCGGCATACCGTGGCCAGGCCCAGATCGGCTTTAATGTTTGATGCGTTAAG
>DAOSLL010000052.1:0-12578 GCA_035368905.1 Rhodoferax sp. | reverse complement strand
TAGTAAATTAGGAGCCTTTATTTATGAACGTGTCGGCCTGGTCCATCCGAAACCCGATTCCGGCGGTGATGCTGTTTGTGTTGCTGTGCTTTGCCGGCATGCTGTCGTTCAACGCCATGAAGGTGCAGCAGTTCCCCGATCTGGACCTGCCCACCGTCACCGTGTCGGCATCGCTGCCCGGCGCTGCACCGGCGCAGCTTGAGACCGAAGTGGCGCGCAAGATCGAGAACGCCATCGCATCCTTGCAGGGTCTGAAAAACATTTACACCAAGGTGCAGGACGGCGGCGTCACCGTGACGGCCGAGTTCCGCCTGGAGAAACCCACCCAGGAGGCGGTCGATGACGTGCGCTCTGCCGTGCAAGGCGTACGCAGCGACCTGCCCACCGACGTGCGCGACCCGTTGGTGCGCAAGATGGACCTGGCCGGTGCGCCCATATTGGCCTATGCCGTGCGGGTGCCGAGCATGGACGACGAGGCGCTGAGCTGGTTTGTCGACAACACCCTGACGCGCCGCCTGCTGTCGGTCAAGGGGGTCGGGGCCATCAGCCGGGTGGGCGGTGTCACGCGCCAGGTGGAAGTCGCGCTGGACCCGTTCAAACTGCAGGCGCTGGGCGCCACCGCTGCCGACATTTCGCGCCAGTTGCGTCAGGTGCAGACGGAGAGCGCCGGGGGCCGTGCCGACATTGGCGGCAGCGAGCAACCGATGCGCACGCTGGCCACCGTCAAGACCGTGGCAGAGCTGTCGCAACTGGAACTGGCCCTGAGCGACGGCCGCCGCCTGCGGCTGGACCAGGTGGCCAGCGTGCAGGATACCGTGGCCGAGCCGCGTGCACTGGCCTTGCTCAACGGTGTGCCGGTGGTGGGTTTTGAGGTGTCGCGCAGCCGAGGCGCCAGCGAGGTCGAGGTGGGTGCAGCGGTGCGGCTCGCGCTGGACGAACTCAAGCAACAGCACCCCGACATGGTGTTGACCGAGGCGTTTGACTTTGTCACCCCGGTGGCCGAGGAGTACGACGGTTCGATGGTGCTGCTGTACGAGGGCGCGATTCTGGCGGTGGTGGTGGTGTGGCTGTTTTTGCGCAATTGGCGCGCCACCTTTGTCTCGGCGGTGGCCTTGCCGCTGTCGGTGATTCCGGCTTTTATTGGCATGGGCTACCTGGGCTTTTCGGTCAACGTGATCACGCTGCTGGCACTGTCCCTGGTGATTGGTGTGCTGGTGGACGATGCCATTGTGGAGGTGGAAAACATCACGCGCCACCTGCACATGGGCAAAACACCTTACCAGGCGGCGATGGAAGCGGCCGACGAAATTGGCCTGGCGGTGATCGCCACCACCTTCACGCTGATATCGGTGTTTTTGCCGACCGCCTTCATGGCCGGCATTCCGGGCAAGTTTTTCAAACAGTTTGGCTGGACTGCGGCGCTGGCGGTGCTGGCCTCGCTGGTGGTGGCGCGTGCCCTGACGCCGATGATGGCCGCCTATGTGATGAAACCCGACGCCCGGCAGCACCAGCAGCCCTGGTGGATGGCGCGCTACCTGCGCTGGAGCGACTGGGCCTTGAGCCACCGCTGGGTCACCATGGCGGCGGCCGGCGCGTTCTTTGTTGGTTCGCTGATGCTGATTCCGCTGCTGCCCAAGGGTTTCATTCCGCCCGACGACAACTCACAAACCCAGATCAATCTGGAACTGCCCCCCGGTGCCACACTGGCGCAAACCCGTGCCGCGGCCGAGACCGCGCGCCTGCTGGTGACCCAACTGGCCACGGTGCAAAGCGTCTACACAACCATCGGTGGCGGCGCGGCCGGCTCTGACCCGTTTGCCCCGCAAGGCGCGTCTGAGGTGCGCAAGGCAACGCTCACCGTGCTATTGACCGAGCGCGGCAAGCGCCCGCGCAAGCAGGGCATCGAGAACGAAATCCGTGCCGCTCTGGCCGAGTTGCCAGGGGTGCGCAGCAAGGTGGGCCTGGGCGGTTCGGGCGAAAAATACCTGCTGGTGCTGACCGGCGAAGACCCGCTGGCGCTAGCCACGGCCGCCACGGCGGTCGAAAAAGACCTGCGCACCATCCCCGGCCTGGGGCAAATTGCATCCAGTGCCAGCCTGATCCGTACCGAAATTGCGGTGCG
This sequence comes from Rhodoferax sp., assembly GCA_035368905.1. Lineage (GTDB taxonomy): Bacteria > Pseudomonadota > Gammaproteobacteria > Burkholderiales > Burkholderiaceae_C > Rhodoferax. The sequence continues at coordinate 10,456 of DAOSLL010000052.1, read as the reverse complement.
CCCCGACTTTGCCCGCGCTGCCGACCTGGGAGTGACCAGCAGCGCCATTGGCGAGACACTGCGCATCGCCACCGTGGGGGACTTTGATGCTGGCCTGGCGAAGCTCAATTTAAGCCAGCGCCAGGTACCGATTGTGGTCAAACTGGCCGATGCGGCGCGGCAAGACCTGGACTTGCTGGGACGGCTGGCGGTGCCGGGGCTCAAAGGGCCGGTGATGCTCAGCCAGGTGGCCAGCCTGTCGCTCACCGGCGGCCCGGCGGTAATCGACCGGCTCAACCGTTCGCGCAACATCACCTTTGAGATTGAACTCTCAGGCGCGCCGCTGGGCGATGTGACCGAGGCAGTCGCCAAACTGCCGTCAATCACGTCGCTGCCGCCGGGTGTGAAACAACTGGCGCTGGGTGACGCCGAGGTGATGGACGAGCTGTTTGCCAGCTTTGGCCTGGCCATGCTGACCGGCATCTTGTGCATCTACATTGTGCTGGTGCTGCTGTTCAAGGACTTTTTGCACCCGTTCACCATCCTGACTGCGCTGCCGCTGTCCTTGGGCGGCGCGTTTGTGGCGCTGCTGGGCACCGGCATGAGTTTTTCGATGCCCTCACTCATTGGCCTGATCATGCTGATGGGCATTGCCACGAAAAACTCGATTTTGCTGGTGGAGTACGCCATCGTGGCGCGCCGCGGGCACGACGGCAGCGACGGCCATCCGGTGGTGGCACCGATGAGTCGGCACGACGCGCTGATTGACGCCTGCCACAAGCGCGCCCGCCCGGTCATCATGACCACGCTGGCCATGGGTGCGGGCATGTTGCCGATTGCGGTGGGCTGGGGTGCCGCCGACAGCAGCTTTCGCTCGCCGATGGCGGTGGCCGTGATCGGCGGGCTGCTGACATCGACCGTGTTGAGTTTGCTGGTGATTCCGGCGGTTTTCACCGTGGTGGATGATTTTGGGGGCTGGATGCGTCGGCGGCTGGGGCTCGGCGGGGTGGCGCAGGTTTAGGCATCAAATTGGCTCCTGGCGCATACTGGATAAGCGCTGGCAGCTATTGTTTTTGATTCTCGTGCGACGATCTGACATTTCTACTTGGTTGAAAGTCGCGCTAAGCTGACTGCCAGTCGTGCGAACTATCACATCACATCCAGCCGCTCAGATTCATTGGCCTTTTAGTCATTTTGTTTTTCCAGGCGATTCATGCCGCGCGAGCGGGGTTGTGCGGCTGGTGTCCTGGTGGTGCGACGCTTCGGTGCTGCGCAGCAGCCAGACAGGGATCACGCTGAGTGCGTGACATTTACATGTCAAATTGGCCTGTAGACCGCTTTCCATATGCGCTGATAGCTCTTTCATTTATAGCTTATAGCGACTTGTTTTTGTTAAGGTTGAGGGGCTTCTTGAGACCCAAAGACGACGTACACCGTAGCCGCATGAAATCTAGCGACTAGTCGTAGTCGAAAGCTGACCTTCAATTTCGCCGATTGCAGACGTTCGCATCGGGTGTTGGAAATTCGGAAGCAGTAATTTACAGTGAGATGGTCTTCGGAAAACCCGCAACCACTTGACTGCCCTCACACCATCCGATGTGGCGGCTGGCCCAACATTTCCGGGGTGATGAGAGCGATGCCGCGCGGTGTGACGTAAAAGCGGGCACGATCGGAATCGGGATTGATGCCGACCTGAAAGCCGTCCGGGATGATGCAGCCACTGTCTACCACGGCGCGCCTGATGATCACGTTACGCCCCACGACCACCTCCGGTAACAGCACCGAGTCCTCAATTTGGCTGTATTCTGCAATCCGTACCTTGGTGAACAGTACTGAGCCGTAAACGTTGGCTCCACTGACAATGCAGCCATTCGACACCAGCGAGTCCAGCGCCATACCACGCAGCGCTGGCTCCCGAAACACGAATTTGGCCGGTGCCGAGCGTTCATGCACGCTCAAAATAGGCCAGTCGTCATCGTACAGATTCAGGTCGGGTACCACATGGGTCAGGTCCATGTTGGCTTCCCAATAGGCATCCACGGTACCAACATCGCGCCAGTATGGGCGGCGACCCTCGATCATGTTGACGCAACTGTCGGTAAAACGGTGTGCCTGCACATGGTGGCTGTGAATCAGGCGCGGGATCAAATCGCGTCCGAAATCGTGGCTCGAATGCTCGTCGGCGGCATCCTGGCGGAGTTGCTCGCGCAGGAAAGCCGCATTGAACACATAGATGCCCATGCTGGCCAGCGCGTAGAGTGGATTGTCGGGAATGGGAATGGGGTTGGTCGGCTTTTCTTCAAAGGCCGTAACCCGTGCGCCCTCGTCTACCGCCATGACACCAAAGCCGGTTACGTCCTGCAGCGGCAACTCGATGCAGGCCACAGTCAGGTCGGCTGCGCTGTTGACATGGTCGGCCAGCAGCCGGGTGTAATCCATCTTGTAGATGTGGTCACCGGCCAAAATCAGCACATAGGTCGGGTCAGCCTCATCGAGCAGGGCCAGGTTTTGGAATACCGCATTGGCCGTGCCGCTGTACCAGCCGGCATTGATTTGCTGCTGTGCTGGCACCACGTCAATGTATTCGCTCAGGGTGGGCTCCAGAAACCCCCAACCACGCTCGATGTGACGAATCAAACTCTGCGCTTTGTATTGCGTGAGCACTGCGACGCGCCGAATACCGGAATTGACGCAGTTGCTCAAAGGGAAGTCAATGATTCGCAGCTTGCCCCCGAATGGAACGGCTGGCTTGGAGCGCTCGGCTGTCAACTGATCCAACCGGGTGCCACGGCCACCGGCCAGTATTAGGCCGTAGGTCTTTTGTGCCACATGCAGCAATTCGGTGGCGCGTGCTTCTGCTTTCTTACGTTCAGTGACATCGCGGTTGCTGACCCGCCGCCCGCGGAACTGGCCGTTGACACCGTGTACCGGGTGACATCCGTGCTCCATCCAGCGCACTGCGCCGTCGCGGTGCACGATGCGGTATTCCAGTGAACCGTCTTCGTCATGGCTCACGTTGAGATGATGGTGGTGCAGCAAAGCCACGTCATCCGGGTGAGTGATGTGCATCAGCAGCGACGGATCAGCAAAGAACTCATCCCGTTGGTAGCCAGTTATTCTTTCGCAAGACGGACTCATGTACAACATTTCATGTTCCGGCCCTTCCCAGTATTCCCAGTCAAGCGTGTGTTCGGCGACTGTGCGAAATCGCTCTTCACTTGCCGCCAACGCCTCTTCTGCCAGCTTGCGCAAGCTGATGTCGTCTCGGGTGCCGGAGATCCATTCAGGCAGCCCATCGGGTGTCCGGCTCACCACCTTGCCGCGATCAAGTACCCAGACCCAGTGACCTAGCTTGTGACGGACGCGGGCTTCGCATTCGTAATGGTCCGATTTGTCGGAAAAGTAGTTGGGAAGACGGTTATTGAAACTCTCCAGGTCATCTGGATGCAGTCGTCGCATCCAGGTGTCGATGCTGACCGGAGCCAGCTCTTCAAGAGAATAGCCAAGAATTTCGGCCCAGCGTTCATTGAATCTGGCTTCACCGGTATGTATGTTCCATTCCCAAGTGCCAATCCCGGAACCCCAGAGGATATTGGACAGTTGTTGCTGTTGCAGTTGCAGCGCAACCAGCGCCTGATACGAGCGTAAGCCCGAATGGACAGAACTGAAAATTTTGTCGGCTGACAGGTCTGACTTTAGATGGTAGCCATTGATGGCATATCTTGTAATGACTTCGCGCTGCGTTACGTGGCCAGGCTGGCCGGTAACAAGCACGATTTGCGTCTGATGGTTGCCGAGTTCTTCGCGAATGTGACGCACCAGCTCCAGTCCGGCGTTTTTGGTTTCCATCACGACGTCAAGCAGGATCAGTGCGGTGTCGGGATGCTCAGTCAGGCGAGTTTTCGCATCCTCGCAGGATTTTGCTTCCAGCAATTGCAAGGTTCGCTCACCTACCCGCACATCCACCAGCGCAAGGCGCAGCGCGGCACGGATATCATCTTCATCATCGACCAGCATCACTTTCCAAGGTCGATCAACCACCAGTGGCATCGCGTTGTTGGCCGGTTCTGAAGCAAATAGGGCAGAGAAGGCATCTCGCTCAGTCATAGGAATAGCGCAATGTAAAAGTGCAAGTCGTTTTCAGCCGTGCCTTGCCAATGGATGACGGTTGTATGTGCAAGGGATAAGCATTTCAAGCACACGGTGCCAAGTATCGCATCAGGGAACTGGAGCAGGTCTTGAACCGCCTGAATCCGCTCGGCTTGCTAGATTCCTTGGCAGGTTTACCACCAAAAGCGACGTCATGAAAAGTGATTTCTGGGGCACCGGGTGCGCCAGACGCGGAGCTACCCAGCAGCAAGTCAGAGTCGCCGCCTCAACCAGTCACCAGTTGATGCGCTGATCGACACAGTAGTCGGTGGTCGGTTGCTCTGCAAGATCCCAATCCGAGTCGATTGATGTCTCCTCAACCACCTGCGCATCACCGTCCTCCCATGGCGTAGGCCAGCATACAGTCGTACGACGGTATCAACGACTGGTTTGGAACAGGCAAATCGCCAACCGCTACTGCCGCTTTTTAGCATATTGGAGTCATTCACAGCCAAACCCCCAATGGATCCTGTCGCTGCGTGGTCGACCGCCATTTGGAAGAACGGCTCACCGCCATCAACTGACTGCTTTCGGGTAGTAACGATGGTCGGCTGACGAAACTGACCCCACATCGATAATGTCCGCTCTGGCGGCCGTGGCTCGGCGGGGTGGCGCAGGCTTAGGCATCAAATTGGCTCCTGGCGCATACAGGATAAGCGCTGGCAGCTATTGTTTTTCATTCGCTCGCGACGTTCTCACATTGCTGCCTGGTTGAAAGTCGCGCTAAGCTGACTGCCAGTCGTGCGGACTATCACATCCCATCACATCACAGCCAGCCGCTCAGATTCATTGGCCTTTTAGTCATCTTGTTTTTTCAGGCGATTCATGCCGCGCCAATCGGGGTTGTGCGGCTGGTGTCCTGGTGGTGCGACGCTTCGGTGCTGCGCAGCAGCCAGACAGGGCGGCCCCTCATACTGGAGTACCAGAAATCGGGGCCGCCCTGTGTCTGGCTGCTGCGCCGGTGCTGTTGATTGTGCGCACGGGGAGCTTGAACACCGTAAGCTGTACGCCAACGGGCGCTTGACGGATGGCGCTGGCAGAGATCATGTGAGTGCGTGACATCTACATGTCAAAATGGCCTGTAGACCGCTTTCCATATGCGCTGATAGCTCTTTGATTTATAGCTTAAAGCGGCTTGTTTACTGTTAAGGTTGCGGGGCTTCTTGAGACCCTTGCCGGTAGCAGCCGTTTCCGATCTGACTCCTCCAATCCGGCCGTTGGCTGATACAAAGCGACTGTCAGCTATCAGGTGACCCCATCGTGAAATCGGGCACCCGCGTTTGGCCATCAGGAGTCACTCACTAGCATGGAGATGAGCGACTGCAGCTTCTCTAGCACCTGTCATTCACCATGGCAATGCGGCTACCTTCATTTGCTGTGCATTGAACGATACATGCCCACTACCGCAGGCCCGCAGTGACCGAACGAGATATTTCTCTGCCCACGAAAGACGAAGTTTCCGCAGATTTGAGGAATCAGCAATCTCAAATCACACAATTGATACCAACGATCTGAAGAGCAATCACGTCAGGTGACTCATTTTTTATGATATCGGCCTGCGACTGCAAATACTCAACGAGCGCAGAGAACGGCTGCTTCGTTTTGCCGCCGGGAATGGTCCATGTCTTGTAGTCCAGTTTGAAAAGCACTAGGATGCCGTGGTTACTGTTGAATCCCCTCAGGTACTGTTTCACGATTTGCACTCGTAACGTTTCGGTCAGTGACTTCGCAGAGTAGCCACGGCCTTTGTCCAACGGCTTTACTTCGACACAGACCTTACCTTGCGGGCAACCGAGCTGGATATCCGGCTCCTTGTCGTTGTCCACCTGCTCCTCGCGAGTGACAGTGAACCGCCGATTTTTCGTTTCCGAGAAGCGCGCCGCTAGCCAACTCTGTAGATGCGCCTCCGGCATACCCGGCCTGAACAGGGCTCGGTCACTGAACGGGCCCTCCTCAGTGCCTTTGCGCACCTCCTCCAACCGGGCCATTACCTGCACGAAGAGTTGGGCTTCGTTCTTCGGGGCTGCGACGAACGGCGAGCCAATATCGCTGAGGTCACATGGCTCGACTTGGGAAGACTCCGAGGCCTCACGCGCGGCGTGCTCGGCAACTTGAGCTGCAAGCCACTGCTTCGTGTTGGGGGCAGCCTCTGCCTCCATCAGATGAACCAGGGCTCGGTGTGCCGCAGCCCCTCTTGATTGGACGAGTACGTTCGGGATTCTTGAGCGAAGCTCGGTAACGACATGACCGAACGTTCCCGCGTCCTCGGGGTCAACCGGCGCGCCAGGTGACGGCTGGGACTGGGTAAGAAGGCTATGGAGCCGAAGAAGAACGTCAATCGAAGCTGCATCGGCGGGTTGCTTGACCCATTTACAGTCTTGGGCCATCTTGGCAAACGCCTTCACGAGCTCGCCTGCTACAGCGGGCGAACTGGCGACGTGTTGCTCGAACCAGCCCCATGCGGACGCAGGATCTTCTTCCAGCCAGGTGTGCAGCCAATACGTCTCGCCAAGCAAACCCTCTGGCGATATTGAGGTGACAACTCGGGAACGACAGAGCTCGGAGAGAACGTGGGCGGCAATGAGTCCACCCGCACGAAGGGCCTTGACAAGCTCCTTAAATGTTTCTGGGCACCCGATGCGTCCATCCGTGAGCATCGGAACCAAGGGAACCAGTAGCGCAGCACGAACCGCCGTGGAGCATCGAAGTGCCATCTCCAGCCCGCCCCGCAAATGATGCGCATCGGTCGTAAGCTCAGCTTCGCTCTCAATCCATGGTCGAAGGGCTTCTGAAACCACGGGCCCATGCGCTTTGGCCAGCGGATCGAACCAGCTCGGTGGTCCGTTCAGTTCCCACACAGCCAGTTTGGCTGCCCTGCTTGCATCTGCGTCCGTCAGCGACGCGATATTTACGCCCTCGTCCAGCAGCGTGTGCAAGCCGGCCAACGCCGTAAGAGCCTCCCAAGGCACCGCACCATCCTTGTAATCCGCTGGGTTCGGGATTTCAGCATCAGCCCACACCACCTTGAGGCCGGAGGCGAGCGCATCTGCGACAGTTTGACCAAAATCCCTCGAAATTAGTTCATAGTCGACATGCGTGAAGCTCTTGTGGCCCGCGCGCTCGTAGGAGTAGTGAATCAGCCAGTGAAGCGACCCCTTGTGACTCGCGTCTCGGAGATGCCCAGCATCACCCAAAAGTTGAGTCCTGCTGACTTCATGCTGAATTTGTTGCTCGCGCTTTCGAACGGCCTCTCCGGCCCGCCATTCACGACGCTGCTTCGCGCCGTTCACCAAGTTAGCGCGCTGTGTGGCTATGCGTGTCTTTCGCGCCTCGCAGTCATGATCCGCAGCAAGGGCCGCCAGAGCGCCGCTGCGAGTATGGCCCCTGAGACCTCGGAAGGTCACCTCCATGCCAACTGTGAACCAAATATTGCGCACGTCTTGGCTCACGGCCGTATCGTTCGCCCGCAGTATCAATTCAGGAATATCGGCGGCTTCAAAATTCACAAGGCAATTCCTTCCCCAGGTGAGCCGACTGGTCGAATGGAGGATGTTTTCGGACAGCGCAATCTCCAGTGCAATCTGCCAGCGAAGCCCTGAGTGCTCGGCAACAAGGATGTGAATGCGTCCGAACTCCTCGCGGTCGATGAATCCGCTGTCACGTAACGCCTCAAGCCGTTCGGCCGCTTCTATGCAGCTGTCGGGATAGTCACCGTCCGTCCGGGGCAGTAACGTGAGCAAGCGCTCGAAGCAATCCGGCAGTACATCCAAAAGCCATGCCCGTTCGGGCTGGTCTGAGTCCGAGAATCGTGCGAATCGCTTCCTCGCTTCCGGCCTCGGGAGCGCCTCCAGCACGGCACGCAACAGCATCTCCGCCGAGGTAGCGGTAGCCACCGGAAGCAGGTCTTCCTTGAGGGTCTGTGCCATGGACCCTCCTCCGTAGTGTTCCTCGGACGTGGTTCGCATGAAGATTGCGACCAGTTGCGCGATGCTCAGCCCCTGCCAATCGGTGGTGGGCAGTGCCGATGCGATGAGTGCGTTGGACGTGAGAAGGCCCGAAACAAGGTCCGCTTTGATGGCTACGCGCTGCGCGGGCGTCGCTATCGTCTCCAGGACCTCAAGCGCATATCGACGCTCGCACTGGCTCGATGCAATGTTCTTGTAGATGGAGAACACTACCTCGGCGCAATCCGTCAGGCGACCGTGCTTCGCAATGGGCAGCAGCGCTGTAGTAACCCGGACGGGCAGCTCAGGCGTCGCCAGCAGGCCAGCAACGAGGCCCGGCGACAGCGTCCGGCCTACGCGGCGAAACTCGCTTTGATCGTTGTACCAGTCCGTTCTGAGTCCGCTCTTCAGTCGTTGGACATAGGCCATGAAGGCGCGATCTGCGGACAGAGAGTCCCAGGCCTCTGGGTCACCGTCAAACAAGAGCATTTCTGGAAAGTGCCGGGTTAGCCACTCTCGTGCCTCGACATTGATGGCCGCAAGCCAGCAAAGCGCCCAGCGGCGGCTAGGAATAAGCACGGCGGTGCCGAAGGGTGACGCGGCAAAGAGAGGAAGCACACGATGAAACGGAACCCCGATGACGAGCTGGCGGTTCACCCAACACGCTGCCAGGTACGCTCGTGTGGTCCGGTGGTGAAACCGAACCCTCCCAAAGGTTGCTTCATCGAAAACTGCGGCGGAAAGCAGTCGCGCGACTTCGTTTGGTCTCCATCCTGAGAGCACAGACGACGACGCAACTTCATCGGCCCTGACCGGTGGCGCATATTCAGTTGCGATGTAGGCGCGGCCTGAAAGCTCCGCAGCGGCTGCAAGCTCTTCCGAACCCATGCGCAACTGATCCTGAGAGAGCACGGCACCTGCGGCGAGGTAGCTTGGATTCACCTCGGTCAACCGGTTCTCGATGTTGAACTCGATGAGTTCACGGTAGGTTCCCAGGCTGCGCTTCTCATTCCATAGGCGAACCATCCATCCCAGATCAAGGGGGCGAGTGGCCATGAATGCATAGCTGCCATCAGAGACCGTATCCCAGAAGGCCTTGGCTTCCTGAACGCCAAATGCTTCAGCAAGTCTCTTCGCTTCCGAAATGGAGAGTGGCTCAAGGGAGGCGACAAGCGGCTCGATGGCATCCGCAGCTGGCAACCGCACGACGTTGACCGTCGTGCCGAACGTGCCAATTGCGGATGCCGGAGCCTCGTTCAATACGGAAGGGGCGGCTGCGATTGGCTTGCCGAGGTATTTATCAACGGCCGCTCTGACACCGTCGATTGACCAGTCTGTCGGGCGGGAAGAGATGACGAAGCGCACTCGGGACATGCACTCGCGCAACATCCACGGCACCACGGATAGTGCCTGCACAAAGTCGGCCTGTCCTTTGATGCGTGCCTCGTCCACTGCGTCAAGAAAAAAGTACGCCGTTTCGTTCGACGCTTTCCACTGCTCATAGCTACTGTATGAGCCCGCCAGCGCACGTTCCCAGGATTCCGAATCGACCAACTGATTCAACGCGACGAAGAACGCCGCCTTGCCTGCGCTTCTAAGCCTTTGGACTTCAAGTTCGAACTCAACCGTTTTCCCAATGCCTGCTTGGCCAAGAACCACAGCAAGGGGCTTGTCTCGCAGGTCTTCCCAGGTAAGCCTTCCCTTCGCCGAGCCGAGGTAGTCACTCCAGTCTTCGCCATCATCCTGCATGTCTGGCGTAGCGAAAAATGTTCGGGTTAGTTCGATTGGCGTCACATTTCGAGAAGTTGTGTTCATTGCGGCGATTTTCGCCGAGGTTGATGGTCGGCTCTCTAGCCATACATAGTGCGGCTCTTTCCGAACCAATTCAATTCATCCGGACAAGCCGCCTGGTAGTCGCGGCATTTGTTCCATTCCTGATAGCCACAATTGATCGTTTTTGGCGGCAGACGGCCTCTGGTCGGGCCACCTATTGATGGAAGAAACTGAACGGCAGGTTCGATTTCCATTGCAGTCACCTATGCGCCGACCAGCGACCGACTGCAATGGGCACTATGCGGTTGTTGGCGAAGGTCCGGTTTCTGGCATCTTGTTGAGGCAAATTTCAGAGACGCCAGACCGGCCATTGACGACCGACTGCAACTGGTCCAAACCCGATACTCCCAATTTTGATTCGACTGACCGCAACCGCTGCATAACTGCCAATGACATTGGCTGAATACTTGCGAACCGGTGTCGCCCGAGTTGAAGCTAGCTCTTTTTGCAGCACCCCTGCCACCCAATGTGAATCAAATGGCGCTGGGCGTTGCCGGAGGTGATGGACGAGCTGTTTGCCAGCTTTGGCCTGGCCATGCTGACCGGCATCT
>DAOSLL010000051.1:0-12622 GCA_035368905.1 Rhodoferax sp. | reverse complement strand
CCAGACCACCATACCAATGGCCGACCATGCTCGACGCAAAGTTGATCATGCGTCGCGCCACACCGCCATGTGTCAGAAAGTTGCCCGCCAGAATGAAAAACGGAATCGCCATGATCTCGAATTTTTCAATGCCGGTAAACAGCTTGAGCGCCACCGACTCCAGCGGCACATTGGTAAAGCCAAACAGGAAGGTCAGCACTGTCAGACCCAGCGAGATCGAGATCGGCATGCCGGTGAGCATCAGCACCATCAGCAGAAAGAAAATGATGGCGGCATTCATTTGGATTGGCTCCCGTCGGTCGCGTCGTGATGACGGGTTTTGCCTTCCAGCGAATGGTGCAGGTCACGCGGGTGCAGGTTGTCGGCCATGGCGTAGGGGTTGTCCAGCGGGTCATCCGGATCGACTTCGAGTCCATCCACATGGCCGTGGTCGTGGTGCGGCAAGTCACCGGTTTTGACGAACATCACCAGCACCTGGATAAAGCGGAAACACATCAAGCTGGTGCCCAGAGGTATCGCGCTATAGACCATCCAGGTCGGCCACTCCAGGTCTGGCGTGGTCGGGCCTTCGGGAACGCCTTCAACCGACCGGCCCAACAGATTGAGCCAGAAGTGGTGGGCACCGTTTTCCCAGACAAAACCGGACGCAATGACGGCCACAATGCCGGTAAACAAGACACCGGCGCATAGGCCAAAGATGACAAATTTGCCACGGTTTTGCTTGTTCAGCCGGTTGATCAGCACATCGACGCCGACGTGAATGCCGGTGCGCACGCCGTAGGCGGCACCAAACTTGCACATCCAGACAAACATGATGATGGTCAGCTCTTGCGCCCAGCTCATGCTGATCGACAACAGCCAGTCCTGCACGCCGGGTATGGCCATGCCGGCAGCGTAGCGGTGCAGCACCGCAACAAAGATGATCAGCGTAGCGCCGCCCATCAGGAAGGTGACCAGCCACTCTTCCAGGTGATCAAGAAATTTCATCAAAACAGACCCGTCCGGGACTCTTTATTGCAGCAGCTTGTTGTCAGACGGGGTTACAGCGTGTTGGGGTCAAAACCGGTGGCCTTGTAGATCTCTTGCAGGGTTTCCTTGCCAACCCGGTCCGCCATCTTGGCATGCACCGGGGCCATGATCTTCTTCAGAGCCAGGCGTTCTTCCTTGGTCGGCACATACACCGCCGTCTTGCCGCTCTTCTTGACACCGTCGAGCGACAGGTCGTTTTCTTCTTGGGCAATCTTGTTGGCATAGACGGTCGATTCCTTCATCGCCTGCTCCAACTGGCCGCGCACATCGGCGGGCAGGGCATCCCAGAACTTCTTGTTGACAATCACCGCGTAGCCGAGGTAGCCGTGGTTGGTCAGGGTAAGGTGCTTTTGCACTTCGTGCATTTTTTGCGTGTAAAAGTTCGAAATCGGGTTTTCGGTGCCATCCACCACGCCGGTTTGCAGCGCCTGATAGACCTCTGAGAAGGCCATCACCTGGGCGATGCCGCCAATCGCGCGGATTTGCTCTTCAAGCACCTTGGAGGACTGAATGCGGAACTTTTTGCCCTTGTAATCGGCAACCGCTTTCAACGGGGCGTTGGCCGAAAACGACTTGAAGCCGTTGTCCCAATAGGCCAGACCCTTGATGCCACGTGGCTCCAGCTTGGCCATCAAGGCGGCGCCGACCGGACCTTGGGTGACCTTGTGCAGGTCGGCGGTGTCGTCAAAAATGAAGGGCAAATCGAACGCTTCAAACTCTTTCACGCCCAGCGGGCCAAACTTGGCCAACGACGGGGCGAGCATCTGAACCGAGCCAATCTGCAGGGCTTCCATCTCTTCCTTGTCCTTGTAAAGGGCGCTGTTGGCGTAGACCTCGACCTTGACTTTGCCTTTGGTCAGCTCGGCCGCCTTTTGGGCGAAAAACACCGAGGCCTTGCCTTTGGGGGTGTCAGCCGCTACGACATGGCTGAATTTGATGATGGTTTGGGCGCTTGTGCCCAAGCTGACGGCCAGCAATGCAGCGGCCAGAATGGATTTCAATGTCATGTTTGCCTCGTGTTGGAATGTGTTGTCACTAAGCCGTCCAATAATGAATAACGGGTGCCCGAGGGTAGTGCACCTGAGATGTTTCACCACTAGGTCTAACCCTTAGGCAAGTCAAACTCGAAGCGTGCTTTGGCAGCGGGTTTTCATGCAGGGCTGGTGTCGGGCTGATAGCTGTCCCTGATGGGCATCTGCAAACTCACCCGTACCAGGCCGGTCAGTGCGGCTATCGGCGTGGACGCGAAAGCGATCATGGCCACCAAAAATGCTCTCGCTGGCGGCGTTGAAGGCCTAATGACGACAGCCCTCGGCATCAAGTTCCGTGGCGGAGTGACAGGATCGCCAGGCGCAGGCCCAAAGCGGGATTCGGCGACCCCCATGGTTGGTGCGCTGCTTGCCAGACTTGGTCGCGTCACAGGCTGCACGTCACCGGGCAGAATCAGCGTTTTGCTTGTTGCAGATCAATATCAAAGCGGCAGCTTGCGGCCTACACTGTAAATTGCCCACCGAAATGGTTGGCTTTTCCTGATGTCCCAGAGATTTGACAGGAGTTCATCGTGAAACTGTACGTACTGGCCGCATTGAGTTTGCTATTGGTATCGGGTTGCGGTGACAAAGCTGCGGAACCGCCCGCCAAACCAGCCATCAGACCGTTTGAAGGCCAGTCGATTACGGTTATTGTGCCCACGCTTGATGCCCGGCTGATTCGTGGACCTATCCTGGATGAAGTCGAGGGGTTCGAGGCCCGCACCGGAGCCAAGGTGCGGGTGCTGACACCAGGATGGAACGAGACCATCGAGAAGATCGACCAATCGATCAAATCGCCCGATGCCAGCTTTGACATTTACGTGGTCATTTCCATGTGGAGCGGCACATTGCTCGGTGGTGGCCACATTGAGCCGGTGCCCGATGCCATCAAGAAGAAAATTGACTGGGACGACGTGCTGCCGATCTACCGCAACACCGTGCTGTCCTGGAACAACGTGGCCTACGGTTTGCCCTACGACGGCGATTGCATCAATCTGTATTACCGCAAAGATTTGTTTGCCAGGCCGGACTACCAGGCACGCTTCAAGAAAAAATACAAATACGATCTGGCGCCCCCGGCCAACTGGAAAGCCTACCGTGACGTGGCCGAGTTCTTTACGGGCTGGGACTGGAGTGGTGACGGCAAGCCTGACTACGGTATCGCCGGAAACCGGGTCAAGGGCGACATATCGATGCTGCAGTTTTTTGCCCAGGCCGCTGCCCACGCGAAACACCCGGATGACCCGGCCTATTATTTTGATCAGAACACCCTGAAACCCCGCGTCAACAACCCCGGCTTTGCGCGAGCGCTGGGCATCTGGATTGACACCCTGAAGTTTGGTCCACCGGGCATGGCCAATTTTGCCGGCCACGATGTGCGCAATAGCTTTGTCAATGGTCAGACGGCGATGGCGATTGACTGGGCCGATATGGGTGTGCACGCTGTCAACGCGCCTTCGTCGGTGATCAAGGACAAAATCGGCTACGCCCAGATTCCCGGTAGCGCGGAAGTGTTCAACAGTCTGACGGGCAAGTGGGACCAGCGGCCTAATCAGGTGTCTTCGATCAGCGGCAACTGGACCTTTTTTGTTAGCAAGGCTTCCAAGAACAAGGCACTGGCTTTTGAGTTTGCCTCGCACATGACCTCCCCGGAACTGACCAAGAAAATGACGGCAATGAGCGGCACCGCCGTCAATCCGTCGCGCAAGTCGCATTTTGATCGTCCCGAGGCCTGGAACCAGTCGGGCTTTTCGACTGAGTCTGCCAAAGCCTATCTGGAGGAAATCACCAAATCGCTGTCCAACCCGAACGTGGTGTATGACATCACTATTCCGGGTGCCAGTGAGTATTACCAGGTGTTTGACGAGTATGTTTACAAGGCCGTCAGCGGTGAGTTGTCACCGGCCAAGGCGCTTGATCAGGCGGCGGCGCAGTGGGAAAAAATCACCGACCGCCTGGGCCGTGACAAGCAGATCGCTTTTTACCAGGCATCGCTGAACGTGGGTAAATAACGCGGCGCGCACCGTGCGACTGGCGCAACTGAGCATTCGAACCCTGTCTTTGTATGGGTTCGGTTTGCTGATTGTGGGTGCCCTGATCAGCGGCATCACGGTGGCTTACCTGATCTTCGACTACAGCGCCATTGTGGCCCGTCAACGGGCCGTGGATGACTCTTACAAGTCGGTGTTGGCGCTCAAATACCATACCGAGCGCCTGCTTTCCACCCCCGAATTGGCCAAGCAGCGCCACCAGTGGGTGGCCTCTGTCGATGAGTTTGAAGGCAAGTTGCCAGAACTGAGGCAAGCGTTTGCGGTAGAAATGCTTGCCATTGACAAGGCCTGGAAGTCCATACGCATTGAAATTGACGAGATGAGTCGTCAGTTCATGAGCCCGGTGTTCAGCGAGGGCAGTCTGATGGAAAAGTCCCTGCTGCGCCGCTTGGGCGAAGGTCTGAACGCCAATGAAACCGGTGAATATTACGTGGCGGTGCGCACCTTGGTGAATTCGATCGATTTCTTGCAACAGCGCCAGAACTTCCTGCTTGATGACCTCAAGCAACTCAATGACCGTGTTCGTCGTCAGAGCGACCAGCAACTCAGGCAAACCAGCCGCTTGCTGGTGCTGGTGTCGCTGGCATCATTTTTTGCTTTGGCATTGTTCGCTGCGGTGATGTTTTATTTGATCGGTCGCATTGAGCGTCAGTTGCTCAAATCCCAGAACAATCTGCGCCATACGCTCGACACCCTGGAGTTCGAGCAGGCGCAGATGCGCACCCTGGTAGCCACCATCCCGGCGCTGATCTGGCTCAAGGACGCACAAGGGGTTTATCTGGCCTGCAATCCACCCTTTGAGCGCTTATATGGTGCAAAAGAGTCCGAGATTCTGGGCAAGACAGACTATGACTTTGTGGACCGGCAAACTGCAGAGTTCTTTCGTCTGAATGATCGCCTGGCGGCGCAAGCGGGCAGCCCGAGCATCAACGAAGAGTGGCTCACTTTCAAGGCCGATGGTTACCGTGGACTGTTTGAGACGACCAAGACGCCCATGCTGGCGACCGATGGCAGCTTGATCGGCGTGCTGGGCATGGCCCATGACATCACCGAGCGCCGCAGTACCCAGGATGAGTTGATGCGGCACCGGGACCATCTCGAAGAGCTGGTGCAAGCGCGCACCGCCGAACTGGCGGAAGCAAAAGTGGTGGCCGAAGAAGCCAATCGCGCCAAGAGTGCTTTTTTGGCCAACATGAGCCACGAGATTCGCACACCACTGAACGCGATTATTGGCTTGACATACTTGTTGCGCCGAGATGCCGTGGTGCAGCGGCAGATCGGGCAACTCGACAAAGTCACCGAGTCGGCACGGCATTTGCTCGGTGTCATCAACGACATTCTCGACTTTTCCAAAATCGAGGCGGGCAAGCTGACCCTGGAATCGGCTGATTTTGAGCTTGAAGCCCTGTTTAGAACGGTGTACGACATGATTGGCGACCAAGCCGCCAGCAAAGGATTGGAAGTGGTGCTTGACATTGATCCCGATTTGCCTCGCCACCTGATCGGCGACCGCATGCGACTCGGGCAAATTTTGATCAACTTTGCCACCAATGCTGTCAAATTCACGGCGCATGGGCATGTGATTTTGTCTGCTGTGTGTCTGTCGGCTGACCTGACCCAGTGCGCTATTCGGTTCGAGGTGACTGACAGTGGCATCGGCTTGTCGACCGAACAGCAGGCCCGCTTGTTTCAGGCGTTTGAACAAGGCGATGCTTCGACCACACGCAAATTTGGTGGCACCGGCCTGGGCTTGGCAATATGCCGCCGACTGGCAGAGATGATGGGTGGCAGTGTCCAGGCAAGAAGTGAATTTGGCAGGGGCAGCACTTTCAGTCTGGAGGCGCTTTTTGCGTTGCAACCGGTTGAATCCGAAGTTGAACTGGTGCCAGTTCCATCGATTGTCGGCGACCATACGCGGCGCATCCTGGTAGTCGATGACCACCCGGAAAGCACCGATGTGCTGATGCGCTTGCTGCAGCGCTTTGGCATGGAGCCTACGGTTGTCAGCAGTGGCGCGGCCGCCATTGCGGGTGTCGCACAGGCCGTGGCTGTTGGCATGCCTTTTGACTTGGCGCTGGTGGCTGCCCAGTTGCCCGACATGAGCAGTAACCAGGCCGTGGAGGGTATTCGCGAGTCGGCCGACCAGGTTGCGCCAAAGGTCATCTTGATGCTCGGACATGGTGCCGAGCAGCCCACCGAGTTGTTGCGGCTGGGCGTGGTGGTCTGCATGATGCATAAGCCGGTAACGGCATCGAGCCTGTACGATGCCTTGACCGAGGTGTTGACTGGTAAGTGCGCCCACCGCCACCTGCCTTCGGCTGGCATCAGGCTGGACCAGGCGCAATTCAAGGGGCGACGTGTTTTGCTGGCTGAAGACAATCCGATTAACCAGGCGGTGGCCCTTGACCTGTTGGCAGAAATGGGTCTGGCGGTTGACCTGGCCCAAGACGGCGAGATTGCCGTCAACAAGGCAAAGGACATCAGTTACGACCTGATTCTGATGGACATACAGATGCCACGCAAAGATGGTCTGGATGCCACGCGCGACATCCGTCGCCTGCCAGAGCGTCAGCAGGTGCCGATTTTGGCCATGACGGCCAATGTGTTTGACGATGATCGCCAGGCCTGCCTGTCGGTCGGCATGAATGACCATGTGGCCAAGCCGATTGACCCTGACGCGCTGGTCAAGGCGCTGCTGCGCTGGTTACCATCGACTTCAGGTGCCGACCAGGTTTCAGTACCACCAGTTGCCAGCCTGCAGGAAACCCGCGATGCACCAGCCTTGCAGGCGCTGCGCGCCATACCCGGCCTTGATGTTGATGCGGCATTGCATCTGGTGCGCGGCAAGCTGCCTTCGTATTGGCGCGTCTTGGGCCTGTTTGTCGAGGGGCATGCCGACGCAGCAACTACGCTGCAAAGCCTCATTGATCGCCAGGACTTTTCTGCGGCAGAGCGTGCGGCGCATACCTTGAAGGGCAGCGCAGGCAACGTGGGTGCACAAGCCATCGGTCAGCTTGCAGCAGCGCTTGAGCGAGCCATCAAACAACAGTCCCGCAATGATTTGACCGGCTTGCTCGATCTGCTTGCCATAGAACTGCCCGTTTTCATCGCAGCAGTTCAGGCCGCGATGCCGACGACGGCCCTGATCCCGATGCCAAACCAGCCTACGGCAAAGAGCGATGCCGACCTGCTGCGCGTTGTCGCCAGCTTGCGAGCGCTGCTGGAAGCAGATGACATAGGTGCACGGCGATTTTTTGAACAGCACCGGCAAGAATTGACCGATATTTTGGGGCTTGTGGCTGCCGCAAACCTTGGCAAAATGCTGGAGCAGTTTTTGTTTGAAGAGGCACTTGCCTTGCTGAATGACCAAAAATGAAAGCGCCCCCTGTCGTATTGGTAGTTGATGATCAACCCGAGAACCTTGCTATTTTGGGTGAGTTGCTCGAGCCCTTCTATCGGGTCAAGGTGGCCAACTCGGGTGATCGGGCGTTGCGGGCAGCGGTGTCTCTGCCGCCTCCGGACTTGATTTTGCTGGATGTGATGATGCCTGATCTGGACGGCTACGACGTGCTGGCCCGGCTGCGCGACAACCCGCTAACACTGCATATTCCTGTGATTTTTGTGACCGCTCGCGATGCTGCATCTGAGGAAGAAAAAGGGCTTGAGCTTTGCGCTGCCGACTACATTGCCAAGCCGATCAGACCGCGATTGGCGCTGGCGCGGGTCAAAGCGCAGCTTGAAAACAAGCTGGCGCGGGACTGGCTGGCAGATCAAAACGCATTTTTGGAAAAAGAAGTGCTGCGGCGCATGCATGACAATGAGCTGGTTCAAGATGCCAGTCTGCACGCCTTGGCGATCCTGGCAGAAACACGCGATGTTGAGACTGGCCACCATATTCATCGCACCCAGGCCTATGTCGAGGTGTTAGCACGTTCCATTTGCGAGCGACCGGCCTATCAGCGATTGTTGTCGGATGAGCAACTGAAACTGATCGTGCGTGCCGCGCCCTTGCATGACATTGGCAAGATTGGCATCCCCGATCACATTTTGCGCAAGCCAGGCAGGCTGACCGCGACAGAGTTTGAAGTGATCAAGACCCACAGCCAGATTGGCGGTGATGCCTTTGCGCTGGCGATTCAAAGGGTGAGGGACGCGGATCGGTCAATCTACCCTGTGGATGCTTACCCATTGGCCTTTCTGGATGTGGCGCGCCAGATTGCCATGTGGCACCACGAGCGCTGGGATGGCAACGGCTACCCGGACCAACTGAAGGGACAAGCGATACCGATCAGCGCACGCATCATGGCGCTGGCGGACGTGTTCGACGCGCTGACCAGCAGGCGCATTTACAAGGAATCAATGCCGGTCAGCAACGCCATCGATGTCATTCTGAGCGAGAAAGGGGGGCATTTTGACCCCGCTTTGGTTGATGTCTTCTCTGAACGGCGCATGGAATTTGCTGCCATTGCACGGCGTCTGGCTGACGCAACCTGAGTCGGGCCGGGTAGTGTTGACCGACGGCTCTGACCAATGATCAAAGCATCCCGGTCTCAGTTGTGTGTGGTTGCCACTTCATCAGGCGTGCCTCAATGCGTCCGACCAGACTGTCGAGCGCCAGCGCAGATGCCGGGAACACCACGAGGCCAGGCATCACGGTGTTGATGTCAAGGTAGGCTTCAGCCTGCCGGATCAAATAGCCCACGCCGTGACTGGAGTCCAGATAATCGCCGACCCCTGCACCGACCAGGTACAGGCCGACGTTAGCGTGGAGCGAACTGAACACCCAACTGGTACCACTGGGCAGATGGACATGGTGCAGCAAGTGGTGCTGGTCGGCATCCAGCATGGGTGCGTTGGCCAGCGTGGGCGACACTGCCTACCTTTGGTCACCCACCGGATGGGTGTATGCGATTGATGTGATCAGCGGCGCTGTGCGCTGGAACCATCAATCCACACGCTACGGCCATCAGGTAGCCATTTGGGGACCGATGATGGCAGACCTGCTGACATTTGAGAACAAACTGCATTGCCTGGACATGAACCAAGAGTTGCATGTGCACGAGGTGCCCACCGGGCCCGATGTGCAGCGTGCTAAGTTTCCGCTTGACCAGCCCCCACGCTGCTGGTGCGGCCAAAACAGCAAGCGATTGCGACCGACGCGTCAGTTGATTTCCACCTGATTCGCTGGTATGAAGATCGCGGTGAGTTTGTACGGGCTAACCCGCATGGTATGCGGTGAACGAAGGATTGGAAAGTTAACAAGTGTCCAAATATGCTCATGTCAGTTCACGGTGCCCTCGGACCATGTTTTGACATAGGATGCGGTTCCTGGTTTTTGTCGCACCAAACAGCCAATGCACCGAACTTAAGTCATGCGATCACTTGTAGGCATACTGCGCGTGAGGTTTGATATGACGCTTGGGTCGAGGGCTGGAGCGTCCTCCAATACTGCGGCAGGTTGGTATGTGCAAGAGACCATGCGTATCTGCGATGGCGGCCAGAACATTGCCGACGAACATCAAAGCGCTGGGCAACATGCTCAGCATGGCGACAGCGGCATATCCACGATTGCGTTGACGTTTTTGGGGCTGCTCGGTGTGATGAGGGGGATCGTCGCCCAGTGCAAACCTGCAAAACAAGGATGGCAGGTTATCTGCCAGCACCTTGGCGGCGACATCGACAATCAAAGCCTGCTGACTCAGACCAAGACACCAGCCAAGCAACTGGGTAGCCTCGGTCAAGCAACAACACGACATCCGGCCCCAAACACACCAACGCATGCATCAACATCGCCCGCTCGGAGGTATCGACACGGTGAACACGGGCATGCAAAGTCAACTCGGAGTCAGGTGAGTAAAGCGCAAACAACGGCTGATCGCTACTGGCGGCGACGCGCCTGCGGCGACACTCGCGAATGGCAGGTATCAGCACCGGCATCGGCTGCCACCAACCGCGCGCCGCGCCAGTGCTTGACGATGCAATCAGCTTATGTGCGACCAATTACCGAGTCGCTAAGCGAATTCAGTGCTGGCGTATGCATGTGCGAGCAACTTGGAAAAGGCTCTGTCAGATACGCCACGAACCATTTTGGTGCCGCCGCTGCCTATGCTGGCGTGACGACTGGTGAAGAAGGTAACAAGAAGGGCTTGCTGGGAGCTTGCGGGCATCGACAGCAGTGTTGCAATGAGCGCTGGCAGTGGCAGCTTGCGGTCTCGGGTAAAGGCATTGGGAAAACTGGGATGCTTTTGCCTGTTGGGGAAATGCATCCGAGTCAATCAGATCAGACAAATCCAGCATAAATTGCTGTAAAAATTCACGGTACTGAGTCAGACATGATAAAACATCATATAAATCAACAAGTTACAAGCTGCTTTTTACAATGAATCGCTTAAGTTTGGTGCATCGGGCAAACCGCTGGTAAGCGTCGAGATGATCGTCAATTTGATCGGACCGACGAAAACGAAAACCGGTCTAAACAGCCAAACTACCGTCGATGCCAATGCGCACACCAAAGGCATCAAAACCACAGGTAAAAAAATGGGGGTACTGAACATCCACAAAAACGGCTTCCGTGGGGAGTCGAACTGCACACGCAACCCTATGATAATTGATGAAGTTTTGTAACACATCCTAAGCTGCGTATGAATATATTTACAGTGGCGCATTCGTGTTACAAATTCTAGGGTGACGGGATAGTAACCAAACGGTTACAAGAGCTACCAACCAGAAAAGGCTATCAATGCAGGGGTTTAGAAATGAAAAGGTAACTTTCACGCGATTTATTGCGGCCGTAGCCATCGTCATATTTCATTTTTGCAGTGACGTTTTCCCATTTAATGCAGAACCGATCTCGTTTATTTTCAAGAGTGCGTATGTTGGAGTTAGCTACTTCTTCACACTTTCTGGATTTATCATGATCTTGGCGTATTCAAATTGTAAAAGGATAGATGCACTTGGATATTATAAGAGTCGATTCGCCAGGATTGCGCCAGCCTATTATTTAGCGCTAGTTTTATGTGTGCCATTAATAATTGAAAAATGGGCAGAATATTCGTACAGTGGAATAGCTCTGAATATTACAATGTTGCAGGCTTGGAATCCATCAAAGGCTCTGTCAGGAAATTCACCAAGTTGGTCATTGTCTGTTGAATTATTGTTTTATTTTCTTTTTCCATTCTTGTTCAATTTTGTTTATCAGTCGAGGAAATTTTGGATTATTGTAATTGTTGGAGGTTTATTTTTTTTGATAAGCCAGGTGATACATAATAGTCTGATCAATTCGGGGGTTTATCAAAACTTTCCACTGTTTCGGCATAATCTAATTTTCTACTTTCCACCAATGCATTTAAATGAGTTTTTATCAGGAAATATTGCTGGTCTCTTTTACATGAAATATATTGCGAATAAAAACAGTGCTAACGGGTTCTGGATCATTCTGTCGATCATCGCCTTTTGTATAGTGCTAAAATACCCAACAGGATTATCAATTCACAATGGTTTGTTGGTACTTGTATTTATTCCAATAATAATACTCATCTCTTCGGATAATGGACTTATTGCAAGAATAATGTCATTAAAGCCTTTAATTTTTCTGGGTGAAATTAGCTTTGGAATTTATATTTTTCAAATGCCAATCCACGAAATATCATACGCGATATTTAAAATATTTGATATATCCAATTACAGTGTACTTTTTTTCTCATATTTGGCGATCTTGGTGCTGGTTTCTGGTTTAAGTTTCAAATTCATTGAGACACCATTGCGAAGAAGAATTAATGAAATTTCTATGAGGCCTGGCAGGTTGTCGGATTTTTAGGTAATTTGCTTGCAAATTAAGGTGCTTCGTCGTTTCGTGTGGTACTTGACTCAGGCTGGCGAGCGTGGTCGATGTTTGCAGTCTGCCGTGCAGCCGGATCAAGGCCGGACCAATCCACCCGAAGGGCTTGGCCTTGATGCGGTTGCATGGCTCTCACAATTGAAAAATGCTTGTCGAATCAGGGCTTTGAGGCGACAAGCCTTGGTTGGAAAAGGTGTCACCTTCCATGAACTGACCGTGAACGTTGCCAACCTCAGTTGGTCCTTTTCTGGTGTTAGTAGTTCTAAGCGAGGTTCTATATCAGTGGGTTATAACAAACAGTCCTCCGGAGCAACCGCCACACAAAACGGCATGGACCGGTCAGTTGCTGGTCTCAAGCGGCGACATTGAACCCGATGATGCGACTACGACCCAAAGCATCACAATCCACAGAATGGCAACGCCTGCACATGACAAAGCCATCGTCGCACCATTGGCATACCCGTCCTCTGAGGAATTGCGCTACCCCGAAACCGGTACCAAGATGATCTACACACTGGTATGAAATTGCAACTTCGATTCCGACCGGATCAGTATGTCTGAAGTTGTTGATTTTTAATGGTATTTCTTGATCGTTGCCAAGGGCAGGCTGGCAGCCTCACGATCAGTGCCGTGGTGTAGCGCGCCTGGGGTACGGTCAAAAGCGCTGGCACCGC
>DAOSLL010000050.1:0-12630 GCA_035368905.1 Rhodoferax sp. | reverse complement strand
GCCCAAATCCGCCGGTGCAAATAGGGGAAGTTATTTCTGACCACATCCTAAGCCATGTGCCCGACACAACTGGCATCCTGCAGCACAGCCTGAAAAATCCGAATGTACCTTCTGCAATGACCTATGCCTGGGTTGGTCCCTTTGTGGGCGCGCTGATCCGCCCGGTGGGTAGCTGGATTTCCGACAAGGTCGGTGGCTCCATCGTGACCCAGGTGATCTCGGCCATCATGGTGGGAGCCTCAGTGGGTGTCGGCTACGAAATGATGCAAGCCTATGGCTCGGCCACGCCAGCAAAATACTCTTCGACCTTCCGCGCCATTGGCGTTTTTTTACCGCCAGCAAGCCGGGCCGGTGCTGGGCTGTACCTCTGCGGTTGCCGCCTCCGGTGCCTTTGTCGCCCCGGTGGTGATTGGTGCGCAGATCAAGGCTGACACACCGCAGGCCGCAATGTACGGGTTTGCCATCTTTTACCTGCTGTGCCTCGTGCTGAACTGGTGGTTTTACCCGCGCAGCGGCTCAGAGATCAAAATCCCTTGAACAGCCCGCGTTGGGTGCCGCTACGGCAACCCGACCTGATTGATAAACTACTCTTGTATTTATAGCTGCCAGCGCATTATCCATAAGCGCTAGAGGCCAATATGGCCTATAAAACTTAAACTGGAGCGGTGTCGCGCATCCACTGGCGCAACCGGGCTAGGTCGTCAAAGTCAACCACCTCGCCCAGGCTGCCATCATCTTGCACAATTTTGAAACGCTGGGCATCTTTGGTCAAAAACAGTACTTTGCTGTAGGTTTTGGAGGTGTGCCGGGCCTTGCGGTTGGCATCCTTCGTGTCGTGCTTGGTTTCTACCAGCCGGGTCAGCGGCTCGTCGCCGGGCTGGTGCGTCAGGCAAACCACAAAGTCGGGATAAAACATGTTGCGGTTGTCACTGCGCATCAGGGCAATGCTGTAGGGCTTGCCTTGCGGATTGCGGTGCCACCAGACAACAAAGTCGGCGCGGTCCAGCGCTTTGGCAAACGCCAGTTCCTGGGTGTTGAACTCATAAGTGGCATCAAGGCGCGCCGTGCTGAAAACATCCCCCGTGGGCCGCCCTTGAGCATCTTGCGCAAACACATAGGTTTCGTTTTTGAACACCTTCGCCGCCGTCATGGGCAGAGCGTTCGCAGCCAGCGCCACCGCGTCGGTGTCCGGGCACAGCACGCCATAGATGTTTTTCCGGGAGGGTTGCAGCGGCTGGCTGGCGGGCATTAGCAGCGCATCGGGCAAGGGCTGGGCGCACACTTCACCCGCTTTGTTGGCCCACTGCGCCTGCAACGCCTCTTGCAATTCTGGCAACAGTTTGTGCACCACCCAACAGGCCGCATCACGCGCCTGGGTGCGCAGGGTGGCAGGTGGCGGGCGCAGCGCGTCTTCACGGTAGGCGTGGGCGCGTTCAATCTCGGGCAACAGGCGACGGCCTAGTTCGCCCACCAGATCGATCAGGTCTTGCTCTTCCAGGCCCATGCTGGCCAGCGCCTCTTCGGTGCGCTGCATCAAGGCGGTGCGGTCGGTCACCACCTGCACGCTTTCCTCAAAGCTATCACCGCTGAACAGTTCGGTGCGAATTTCGCGCTCGGTCAACAGGTTTAGCGCGGCGCGGGTGGCGACACTTTTGACTTCGTCAGACAGGGGCAGCGTGCGTGCAGCCTCACGAATGTCCAGCTCCAGCACGTCAAACACCGGCTTGACCTCGGTGGTGAACTGCTGCGGAGTGGGCCGCTTACCCACTTCGCCCAATCGTGGGTATGCACGCAAGCCACAGGTCTCTAGCGCGGCCAGCAGCTCAGTGCGGTTGGCGGGTGACTGGCGTTTGGGGGCTGCCAGGTTGCCGCCGGCTGCTTGCATCACGTCCAGCGCGTCAAACTCGTCTGTTTGCGCCAGGGTGCCAAACAGCTCATGCGTCGCACCTACTTCAATATCAGGAGCTGTCAGCGCAGTATCCACGAGGGCTAGAGCCGTATTTGATGCATAAGAAGGGGGGCGCACCGTGCCATCAGCGGCCAGCGTTGGCAGCAAGCCAATGTCATAACCCAGCGGCGTTTGCGGGGTGACGTGGTTGCTCAGGTGCAGGCCGCCGTGCGCGGTGCGGCGCATCTGCAACTCTTCAATTTGCCCTTCCAGTTGCGACATCACCGCTTTGGTGGCGGCCGCCGCGTCGGCAAAACCGGCCTGCGACTGCGCATTGGCCAGAAAAATACAGGCCGTGTCCAGCTCCGCCGGTGCGGTGTAGGGGTCAGGAAAAGCCCGCTGCAATTCACCCGGCACGCGCATCACCCGGCCAATGAACTGCATGGCAAAGTCTTCATCGGTGACTGATTTGGTCGATGCCAGCACAAAGTCGCGCGGCGCATCAAAGCCAGTGCCTGCGGCCTGCTTGAAGATCAGCACCTCGATGGCGGTGTTGACCGCAATGGCTGCCATCATCACCGGGTCGGGCTCTTCAGCCGAATGCATGGCCACCGCATTGGGCGCAATCGCCAGCTCTTTGGTTAAAAACTCATAGGCTTCACGAATGGCCACATCGCCATTGGCCACCTGCACCAGCAGCAGCGGGATGGTGGACAAGCCACGGCTTTTGAGCAACTGGCCAATGTGCTGGTTGCGCCGCCAGGCCCGGCGCAGCACCGTCAGCTTCAGGTCGGTAATGCCCTGCATCGAGTCGCGCAGGTCATACACCACGGTTTCCAGCCAGGGCTTGTTGAGCCGCTCGGCCACCACATCGGCGCGGCTCACGCTGAAGGCCTTGAACGCGATGTTGCCGGCGCTGGCAATAAAGTCGTTGAGCTGCGCGTCTTTGGGCGTAGCGCTGGCCATCAGCAAATAGTCGGCCTCCAGCCATTTTACAAAGCGGCCAAATTCGGTGGCCAGGTGCAGCGCAATGTGTGCCTCATCGACGATCAGCCCAATGGCCAGACCGCGTGCGCGCGCCAGCGCAAAGTAGGCCGCCAGGCTGCGCTCGCCGTCGTCAGATTTGTCGGTGTAGTGCGCCTTGTGCGATTTGGCGCTGGCCACGCCTTGCACGGTTGATACCAGCACCTGCCCGGCCTCGGGGGTTTCGTTGCGGGCTACTGTCAGATGTCTGGCAATCAGCCCGGTCTCGGTCGATTGGCTGTCAAGCGTGTCCACAGTTTGCGCCACCAGGTTCACATACGGCACAAACCACAGCCACAGCACCTCGTTGGTTTTGCTGACGTTTTCGAGGATTTTTGTCAGCATGAAGGTTTCGCCCGACCCCGTGGGACTGCGCAGCAGGCAAGGCGGGCGCGGACTTTCTGCCAATGCCCCACACACGCCGTGAATGATGCGCGCCTGGAACTGCTTGGGTGAAAAACTGGCCGACTGTGGCGCCGTGATGGGGGTGTCAAGCGTCATGTCGGGTGGCCGGTCAATGCCTGCCACTGCCGAAACCTGGTCTTTGGCGTTGGTGACGAACGACCAAAAAACGCAGTGTGTCGCCTTTAGCGCTGTAAACCACAGAATAGGGAAACCCATGCAGAGGGTAGGCGCGTTTGCCAAGTGTTGTGGGTGTGCCAAAACCCGGGTTGTCGATGATGAGACGTGCCACCCGCTCAAACTCATTCAGAAAACGGGTGGCAATGTGTACACCGGCACTTTGTGTGTAAAAGTCAACTGCATTGGCGACATCCTGGCTGGCGCCAGCGTGCATGGATCGTTTCATGCGGTCAACCGGGCACGCAGTTGGAGCATGGCCTCTTCAAAGGGGATTTCCTGCGCCAAACCGGCTTCCAGGTCCGCCTCGCGCTGATCCGCCACTTGTTCCCAGGCGGCTTCGACCTCCGGGTCGGTGTCAAGGCTATTGATCAGCCGCTCCAGCAAGTGGTTGCGCTCAGCAGGGGTGAGTTGCATCACTTGGGCTTCTACATATTCAAGCTGGCTCATCATGGGAACCTCCGGTGTGGTTAAAAGGGTTTGGCGGGGGAAAATCATAACTTCTGCGGCTCGTTTTGCGTCGTTGGCTGCCTCTGGCTCCGCCGCGCAAGTTGTCCATGCAGCAGTGCTTTTTGCAAGGAGAGGCTTTCCACCTCGCGCCCCAGCGCAGCAAAATGCTCGCGCACGGTGGCGGGGCGGGTCGAGTACACGCGCAGTTGGCGGCATGGCAGCGCCGCCATGGGATCCAGCGCGGCGCGGGTCAGCTTGTGGCACAGCACCGTGAGCACACCGTCGCCTGTGTTTTGCACCAGAATTTTGATGCCTTGGTCTGTGGCGGGCACTGGTCGGGCCACCTGGCCCAGGCGCAGCGTGAGCAACTGAAAGGCTTGCACGCAACTGGCATCAAACGGCGCATCACCGGGGGCGAGCCGGTCAAGCTGCAGATAGGCAAAACTGTTGTGCGCCAGCGCGGCATCAGACGCAATCACCTTGCTGATGCGGGCGGCGCAGACATCGCGGCACAGGTTTTTGCCGGGTTCTTTGGCGGTGGCCTCTGTGCTGCTGCACAAAATGAATTTGCGCGGTGGCTGATCGGGTTCCAGCGCATTGAGCGCCAGCACCGCGTGGCCGGTGGTGCCACTGCCGGCAAAGAAATCGAGCACGGTGTCGCCGGGACGGCTGGCCTGGCTGATCAAGCCCTGGATGAGGGACAGCGGTTTGGGGTACGGAAAGGCTTTGGAACCCAGCAGATTCTTGATTTCTTCCGTCGCCACGCCGCCACGCGCACTGCGCAACACTTCAGGCTCGTCGCCGTTGTCATCTTCCAGTGTGGCTACCGCTTCGTTTTGTCCGGCAATCCAACTGCTCAAGGGGGCCAGCCGGTCTGCTTCAGGCTTGGCCGTCCACAGCTCTTTGCGCGAGGGGCGACCGGTGGCAATCGGTTTGCCGACCCAAAAATCAAGGTCGGGCAAGTCTTCGCGCAACAGCGGTGTTTTCTTTTTGGGCAGCATCGGCCCGGTGCCCGTTGCAATGGCGGCGCTCAAAGCAGCGCGGGTGTCAAACTGCATCACGTCCTCGGGCTTGCACGGCGGGAAGTAAATCAGCTTGTTGGCAATCAAGCCTTCCATCGTGTCGCTGCGCAGGCCGTCGAGTGCGGCTTGAATGGCGGCTTCCTCACCCTTCAAGCGCTGACGGATTTCTTTTTCAGAGGCAAATCGCCAGGTACTGTCGGGGTCGCAGGGATACCAATAGCCGGTTTCCGGGTTCTGAATCGGGTAGTAGGTATTTTTGCGTTCAATGAGAGTTTTGTTTGCTGTCAACGGTTGTGGTGACCAGTCCCCGCGCAAGTCGTTGTCCGGGTTACGGAATTTGCGGCGGTTGGTGGCGCGGCCATTGAACTTGAAGCCGGGGTTGGCATACACCAGCACATGCTCATGTACATGGCTAAAGCGCTGGCTCAGGTCGTTGCCGGTGTCTTTTGTGCGCCACACCAGGCTACCTAGGCGTCGCCCCGGCAGCACCTCGTCCATCAGCAACTCAAGCCTTGAACGGTTTTCATCATTGATGCTGACCATGATGACACCGTCCTGCGTCAGCAAATCCTTGGCCAGCGTGAGCCGCTGGTACAAAAATTCAAGCCACTGGCTGTGCCGCCAGCGGTCGTTCTGGCCCACGTAACGGTCGTTGTAAACCCAGTCCTTGTTGCCGGTGTTGTAAGGCGGGTCAATGTAGATCACGCGCACTTTGCCGGCGTGGGTGCTTTTGAGCAGGCGCAAGGCTGTCGAAGTTGTCGCCTTCGATGATCAGATTGGGCGTGCCCGGCCCGGCGATTTTGTTCAGGCCATGCGAGTCGGCCTCCACCAGACGCGGCAGCACGATGTTGGCGTTCAAGGCCGCGTCGCGCTCGATGGCGCTACTTTCCCAGTACAGCCCGAGTTTTTGCCGGGTTAAATGTTCGGTCAGCAAGCGCCGCAGTTGCGGCGCGCTCAAATGTTCCAGCTTGTGCAGCAGGTCGGTCGGGGTGGTCATGGATGATACATTTTTGATAGCTGCCAGCGCAATTAGGACGGGGTCTAGAGGCTGATTTGTTATAAATTCGCTGGCTCTGACCGGCAACTTGAGCGGTTCAACGCAAGCGATGCAAAGCCTTGAATTCAGTCCTTTGGCAAGCGCAAGACACGCCGCAAGGCCTCCTCAACCGCGTGTAAGTCCTGGGCGCCAAGTCGGCCGAGCTTGCGTTGAAGACGGCTTTTATCGACAGCGCGGATGTGTTCAATGCGTGCCTTGCTGCTGGCCCCAGCCGATGGCACGGCGATCAGCAGCGGCGGGGCTGCCGGTGTGGCCGTGGTGGTCAGCGGGATGACCACGACCGTTTTGCGGTGCTGGTTGATTTCGCTGGCGGACAAGACAAAGCAAGGGCGGGTTTTGGTGATTTCAGCGCCGTGCGTGGGGTCAAGCTCTACCCAATAAACATCGCCTCGTTCGATACTGGCGGTCATGGGTTTTGCGCCTGCGCCTGGGCTGCTGCGAAGTCGCGCTCAAATGCTTCGGCGTTGAAATCCGCATCGTCATCGGGCGTATCTGTGGTGAGTGAGGCCGCTACCCATTGCGCCGCCTCTGCTTTCAGGGCGGGTTGACCGGACTCCAGTTCAGTCAGGGTTTGGGCTGCCTGCGCCAGTGCCAGACTTTCCCGATCCAGCTCCGAGCGCAGCAAGTCCAGCAAAAAACGGCTGCGCTGGCGCGAGGGCACCACTTGCGCAAAGCGCTGGGCCAGGTCGTCAGGCAAGCGCACAAGCAGTTGCTGCGGTTTTGCACCAGAACTTGAAGAGTGGGTTGAAGTTGTCATGATCAAGCGGTATCTGTTATCAAGATAGCAATATACATGATCGACGAAATTTTGAAACCAGCGCTGGCGGCCAGTTTTGTTGTCAGTCGTACCAGTTTTCAACGCGCAGGTCGGGCACGCGGTCAAATTCGCGGGTGTTGCGGGTGACGAGGGTCAAACGGCGCGACAGGGCCACACCGGCCACCTGCACGTCGTAGGGGCCAATCGGTGTGCCAAGTGACTGCAAATGGGCGCGCACCAGGCCGCCTTGTCGTGCTGCAGCATGGTCAAAGTCAAGCACGGTGTAGCGGCTGCAAATTTCGCGCAGGTAGCGTTCCATCAGGGTGTGGTTGTTTGATTTGACCATGCCAAATTCAAGTTCAAACAGGTTGATGCAACTTACAGCGAGGTCGGCATCGGGTTGTTGCGACAGGCGCGCCAGGCAGTTACCAGCGCGCTTGAAGGTGTAGATCAGCGTGTCGGTGTCAAGCAGGTATTTCAAAATGACTCCCTTGGCGTGTCTTTACCCAAACCCGCATTTCTGTCAAGCAGCAGCGCGTCCCAGCCGTCCGGTCCCTCATCAGGGACACGCAAATGGTCAATCTCGGCAAAAAACGCGTCCCAGCTTTGGCTTTGCCGCTGGCGCTCTTCAATGGCGAACTTGCCAAACCATTGGCTGACCGAAACTTTTGCGCGCTCGGCGGCGCGTTTGGCGGCATCGAGCGCGCTGTCTTCGACGTAAATGGTGACTTGGCCCATGGAGTGGCTCCGGCAGTGAAGAGAAATGCAAGTATAAGTGTTCAGCACTTATACCAGCCTGAATGCGCGCCTTCGCGGCAATGACATCGGGAAGTTATTTCTCACCACATCCCCGTTTCTTATGAACTACCCCAACCCACCAGATGCACTATCCCAGTGCTGTCGTCTTTGCTTCAAAATACTTGGCTGACCACCAGTACTGCTTTCACCTATCCCTTCAGCCAGCCATGCACAGCGGTCTACTTTGAGAGGTCCAGCTCATCTACGCAGACAAAGCGCGTCCTTTTCCGATGCACTTCGCTCATGGCCATCAGACGGTTATCCTGGCGGGCAGCGATGAAATGCGGGCCATTATCTGTATGGGTTACCGCAGCCGATTGACCAAGTCACTCACCTGGTCAACTGAATGCTACTGCGCGCAACGCACCCAATGAACTGACAACAACAGTCATACAAACGCCGCAAAATGTTCAGGCGGCAATGGTTAACTCTGCACTTCATGACAACGATCAAGTCGCCCAGGAGATGGAGCCCTCTGTTGATGACTGTTGATGCGAACACATTTCCTGATCATGCGTCGAGCAATTGGTCAGTAAGGTGTTCCAGTTCCCGAAAAAATCAGGCAGCATGCGGCGCCCAGCTCACATCCCCAGGTATGCGGCGCGCACCTGTTCGTTGCTGATCAGTTCTTGCCCGGTGCCCGTCAAGGTCACGCTGCCGGTTTCCAGCACATAGGCCCGGTCGGCAATGTCGAGTGCTGCCAGGGCGTTTTGTTCGACCAGCAAAATGGTCATGCCCTGGCTCTTCAATGTCTTGATGACCTCAAACACCTCTTGCACCAGCAGCGGCCCCAGGCCCATCGACGGTTCATCGAGCAGCAGCATGCGCGGGCGCCCCATCAACGCCCGGCCAATCGCCAGCATCTGCTGCTGCCCGCCCGACAGCGTGCCAGCAGGCAAGGCACGCTTTTCTTTCAGGATCGGAAACATGGCAAAAATCTTGTCGATGTCGCTGCCCACCTGATGGCGCGGCTGGGTGTAGGCCCCCAGGCGCAGGTTGTCTTCGATCGACAGCGGGCCAAAGACCTGCCGACCCTCGGGGCTTTGGCAGATGCCACGGCGCATGCGCTTGTCCGAACGCAGTTGGCTGATGTCCTCGCCGTCAAAATGAATGCTGCCGGCGCTCATCGGCTGCACGCCCGACAGGGTGCGCAAAAAGGTGGTCTTGCCGGCCCCATTGGCACCCACCAGGGCCACGGTTTCGCCCCGGTTGACGCTCAGCGTGATGCCCTTGAGCGCCTTGATGCGGCCATAACAGCTCTGCATGCCCTCGACCCGCAACAACACATCGGCCTGCGCCGCAAGCGCTTTGGCTGGCAGATTGCCGGCGCTGTGGCCACCCAGGCCAACCGACTCGGGCGCCAGGCTGACGATGCGGTGGTACAGCTCGCGGAACTCGGCCTGCGCTGCCTCGCCAAACAGCGGGTCGCTGTTGTCGTGAAAGGCGCGGTTGATTTCAAGCCAGTCCTGTGCCAGCAGCGCCTGACGGGCCAGCGGCAAAACCTGTTTTTCTTCGGTCAGGATGTGGGTTTTCATGCCCGCCGTGTAGGCGCGCAGTTGCTGGGCCAGATTGGGCACTGGCAAAGTACCGCTGGCGGTGGCCTTCATGCTGGCCCGCAGCGCCGTCAATTTGGCCAGCCCGGCACGGTGATCGGCCTGCAGGTCGTCCAGCGTCGCGGCGGCTTGCGGGCTGCGCAGCCGCAGCAGTCGAAACAGGTGCTCATCCTCCTTGGGGTGGTGTGAGCGTTCAACAAACTGCTCGAAATAGTCAAACACCGAGCCAAAAAAAGCGCTATCGAGTTCGGCCCCGGCTTCGAGTTCGCCAGCCAGTTGATCCACCGTGGTGGCCAGTCGCCACAGGTTGTTGTGGTCTTCGCTGATGATGCGCAATGCGTCCATGGGGCTATGTGTGTCAGGCGTGTGCGCCCAGATAGGCGGCAATCACATCAGGGTTGTTGCGCACTTCGGCACAAGTGCCTTCGGTGAGCTTTTTGCCGTAATCGAGCACCAGAATGCGGTCCGACAGGTTCATCACCATCTTCATGTCGTGCTCCACCAGCACCACCGTGACCCCTGAGTCGGCAACCTTGCGCACCAGCCCATCGACCTCGATGGTTTCCCTGGGGTTCAGGCCGGCGGCGGGCTCGTCGAGAAAGATCAGCCGTGGTTTCATCGCCAGCGCACGGGCTATTTCCAGCCGCTTCAAGGCACCATAGGGCATGCTGTCGGCGCGGGCGTTGACAAACGCCTCCAGTCCAACAAAACGCATCAGCCCGGCTGCCTCCTGGTGCAGGTCCCGGTCGCGTTGTCTGAGCGATGGCCATCGCAAACAGGCCTTGAGCAGGTTGCGGTCGAGTCGCAGGTGGGCACCGACCATCACGTTCTCGATGGCGCTCATGTTCATGCAAATTTGCAGGTTCTGGAAGGTGCGGGCCACGCCACGCTGGGCCAGCGCGTCGGGCGACTGGCCGACAATCGATTGGCCGTCCAGCACAATGGCGCCCGATGTTGGCGTGTAAATGCCGGTAATCAGGTTGAACAAGGTGGTTTTGCCAGCCCCGTTGGGGCCAATCACCGCGTAAACAATGCCTGCGTCTATCGAGAAACTGACGTTTTGCACCGCCTTGACACCACCAAAATGGATTGACAGGTCTTTGACTTCCAGCAGTGCCATCAATCAGCCCCCCGGTCAAAGCGGGTCGCCAATGTGGGCACCAGACCCTTGGGCAAAAAGATCATGCACAGCATCAAAATCGTGCCAAAAGCAACGGTTTCCCAGCCTTCAAACGAGGTCAGCGCCTGCGGCAGCGCCGTCAGCAGCACGGCACCCACCACCGAGCCATAGACCGAGGCCATGCCGCCAATCACCACCATGGTGACGAGCTCGATCGAGTGGAAAAAATCAGCCAGATTCGGCGTGACAAAACCCACATAGTGCGCGGTGACGCTGCCCATCACGCTGGCAAACACCGCTGACAGCACAAAAATTGCTACCTTGTAACGCACCACATCAACGCCCACCACTTTGGAGGCCACCTCGGAGCCATGCAGCGCGCGCAGCGCCCGGCCAAACGGCGAGTCAATCAGGTTCAGCGATGCCCAGACGCTGACTGACAGCATCAGCGCCACGATCCAGTACCAGTGTTTATCACCCGAAATCTCCAACCCCGCCAGGCTCAGGGGCGGCACCGGCATGCCGTCCGGGCCACCGGTCAGGGCGGCTTCGTTGCGCACCGTGATGTTGATGATGATGCCCAGACCCAGCGTGGCCATCGCCAGGTAATTGCCTTTGAGCTTGAAAATCGGTCGCGCCACCAGTGCCGCCAGCAGCCCCGCAGCCAGCGCACCACCGCCCAGCGCCAGCAGCGGATGCCAGCCAAAATGCGTCGGCAAGACCGCCGTGGCATAGGCCCCAATGCCCAGAAAACCGGCATGCCCGAGGCTGATCTGCCCGGCAAAACCAATCAGCAGGTTGAGCCCCAGCACAATCATGGCGTTGATCGCCATGCGAATCGCCAGATCGACATAAAAGCTGTTGGGCAGTACAAAGGGCAGCAGCAACAGCACCGCCATCAGCAGGTACAGGCCAGCAAACGGGTGTTTCGCCATGCTCAGACGCGCTCGGTCGATTGGCCGCCAAACAGGCCGCGTGGCATGAAGAACAAGATCAGCAAAATCAGCACAAACGGCATCGCATCTTTGTAGGACGACGAAATATAGCCAGCGCCCATGGCTTCGAGAATGCCCACCAGCAGCCCGCCCAGCACCGCACCGAGGCCGTTGCCCAGGCCGCCGACGACCGCCGCCACAAAACCTTTCAGACCCAGCATGATGCCCACGTCATACGAGGTCAGCGTGATCGGCGTCACCAGAATGCCGCCCAAAGCGCCCAATGCTGCCGACATGGCAAAACTCAAGAGCATCACCCTGTCAGTATTGATGCCGACCAGCTCGGCTGCCAGACGGTTGTGTGAGGTTGCCAGCATGGCCTTGCCGTGCAATGTGCGGTTGAAGAAATACCACAGTGCCACGACCACCAGGGCCGTCACGCCCAGCACCCACAGGCTTTGCGGCATCAGCGTGGCACCCAGAAAATGCAGCGGTGTATCGCCCGAAAAAGCCGGCAAGCTGAAGGTGCCCTTGCCCAGCCAGACCTGGATCAGGCCACGAATCACCAGCGAGGCACCAATCGTGATGATGATCAAGGTGACCGACTCTGCCCCTTTGACTGGCTCGATCGCCAGCTTTTCCACCAGCATGCCGACGATGGCGGGGACGGCAATCGCCAGCAGCAGCGCCACCGGCATTGACAACCCGGCCTGTGTGAAAAACACCGCCAGCATGCCGCCGAGCATGATGAATTCGCCCTGGGCAAAGTTGATGACGTTGCTGGCGTTGTAGATCAGTGTGAAGCCCAGCGCCGCCAGCGCATAGGTGGCACCGACGGTGATGCCAGAAAAAAGAAACTGCAGAAACTCGGCCAGCATCAAACGCTCCGGGTCATCAGGTCAAGCCACCTGCGGCGGGTTGACCAACTCAACATGTCTTGACGCTTGTTTTTGAACTTGGCGGGATGGTGCATTGTTTAAGGGCCGGATTCTGAAACATGGAATTTACCCTATCAAGTGGCGTCTGTCGGGATTGTCCCGCCCCAAAAGGCCCGGTCACGAGCGTCATGATGCTATCAATATAGTTGCTGCCAACGCAGGTGAGATAAGGGCTGAAGGCATATTTCTTCACAAAATAGAGGGAAACCATCGGTCCGCCTGTTTTTTTTGGCTGGCGGTGAGACCAAGACCCGCCATGCTGGCTCAGGCGCTGCGACAGGTTGTGGGCGCATCGGGTTACAGCAGTGACGACAGTCCCGTTGGCTGACAGGTCAATCAGATCCTTGACACCCTTAACCAAAATCGCCAGGACAATGCCGCGCTTGAAGTTGAACACCGGTGCGGCCGCCGCCGCCACACCAGGCATCTGTTGCTCATCGGCCACGGTGGCAACACCCTCGGCCAGCACCTGCGCCAGCATGGCAGCCACGCCACCGGCCGAGTGCAACT
>DAOSLL010000049.1:0-12645 GCA_035368905.1 Rhodoferax sp. | reverse complement strand
CCTCGTCTTTCCTGCGGGTCATGACGTAAGGTGCAGACAGGGACGCGAGAATTTTTTCCGCAATCACCTGGGCCTGTGCCCTTGATTCAGCGCTATCCACATCAAGTTCACCCAGCACAACAACAAACTCATCGCCGCCAAAGCGGGCCACGGTATCGACCGCACGAACACAATGAAGCAAGCGACTGGCCACTTCAACCAGCAGCATGTCACCAACCAAGTGGCCGTGCTTGTCATTGAGCGGCTTGAAGTTGTCCAAGTCCAGCACCATCACGGCAGCATAGCGTCCACTGCGTTTGCTCAGCGCCATGGTCTGACTCAGGCGGTCGCCCAGCATGCGCCGGTTGGGCAGTTTCGTCAGCGGGTCAAAGTAGGCCAGTTGGCGCACCTGTTCTTCCAGGCGCTTGCGCTCGGTGATGTCGCGCGAAATCACATAAGCGCCGCCATACTCCTGGTTGCTATCAAAGATGAGACTGACGTTGTCTTCGCGCCAGAAATAGTGGCCGGACTGGTGTTTGACCCGGTATGAATAGGTCAGGCTGTCCTTTATGTTCTTTATCGCTTCATCTATTCTTGCGAACACCTCGTCGCGGTCATCGGGATGCATGATCGAAAACACCTCGGCGTTTGTCCGGGCAAGTTCTTCCTGTTCAGAGGATCCCAACTGTCGCATGACTGACGGCGAGACGTATTGGACATGGCCATTTTTATCAAAAATGGTAATGCCATCGCTGGTGTTTTCGGCAATCAACCTGAATTTTTGCTCGCTTTCCTGCAGGGCCGCTGTAACCCGCTTACGCTCCGAGATGTCATCGACAAAGGCAGTGAACCGATAGCCTTCGCCAGTCTTGAATGGTAAAACTGACAGCGTGATCGGAAACTCTTCACCATTGCGGCGCTGGCCGACCAACTCCAGGCGGCGACCCAACATGTCACTTTGCCCGGTCACCAGAAACCTGGTCAGACCCTGATGGTGCGCGGCTCGGTAGTGAGCCGGGGCGATGGTGTCGTGCAGCATCAGGCCCATCACTTCATCCTTGTGCCAGCCAAAAATGGTTTGTGCCTGCTGGTTCCAGTCGGTGATGCGACCCTGGTCATCCATGCCGATCACCGCGTCGAGCGAAGTTTCAAAAATTGCGCGCAGATGGCGTTCGCTTGACAGAACGCGCTCATCGGCTTGCTTGATGGCGGTGACATCGGTGTGGGTGATGCTGGCACCCTGGCCGTTGTAGCCCAAGGGCATAACGACCATGTTGAACCAGCGCAGCCGCCCGGGCGAGTGGCAGGGATACTCCAGACTGAATCTGGGCAAACGACCTTGCAGCACGGCCCAAATGCCGTCGCAGGCTTGCCGGGCGTTGTCATCAGCCTGGGCACCCATGGCGCATATCGACAGGTAATTGCTGCCCACACCGGTGTTGGGCGCGACCTGGCCCGGCTCCAATCCATTGTCCAGCGCGTATTGCCGCCAGTGCTGATTGACCGCCAGAATCACCCCGTTGCCATCAATCACCACAATTTCAGCGGCTACAGAATTAAGGATTGCCTCTTTGAAGGCTTCACTTTGCTGCAGTGCGTCACGGGCCTTGTTTCTTTCGCTCAGATCTATGCTCAGACAAAACAGCTCGGGCTCACGTCCAATGGGTTGAACCAGCGCATGGCTTGAAAAAACCGGGGTGGGGGTGCCCGCCTTGTTCTTGAGCATCAATTCGTCGGCCGGAATCGGTTCGCCGGTTGTTGCCATTTGCTGCATCGCCAGCTTGAAACCTTCGTGCATGTCCGGGGGAAAGATCAAGTCAAGCAGATTGGCCCCGAGCACCTCTGTGGCACTGTAGCCATAAAGGCGCTCAGAGGCCGGGTTCCAGTACAGCACCGTGCCGTCCAGCGCACAGCCCTGCACCGCCACACCGGCAATGTTCTCCATCAGTGAGCGAAACCGGCTCTCGCTTTCACGAATGACTTTTTCGGCTTGTTTGCGCTCGGTGATGTCGGCATTGGTGCCAATCATGCGCGTGGCTTTGCCGCTGGCATCGCGGCCGATCACCTTGCCGCGCCCCAGCGTCCATAGCCAACTGCCGTCCTTGCACAGCATGCGAAATTCCACGCTGGCGGTACCATCTTTGCCATCCAGATAGGGCCGCAAAGTCGTCATCACGCCGGGTGCATCATCCGGGTGAATGCTCTTGGACCAGGCTTCAGCATTGTTCTCGAATTCATGCTCGGCATAGCCAAGCATTTGCTTGTACCGGGGTGAGAAGAACGCCTCGCCAGTCTGAAGATTCCAGTCCCACAGGCCGTCGCCGCCACTTTCCAGGGCAAATTGCCAGCGTTCTTCGCTTTGTTTCAGCGCGTCTTCGGCTCGCTTGCGCTCTGTGATGTCGCTGATCACCATGCGCAGCAGCGGCACACCGGTTTCATCCGATGCCACGATTGTTGCCAGATTTACCCAGAACGGCGTGCTGTTACGCCTGAGCAAGCGCAATTCGCATGATTGCGATTGACGGGTATCGAGCAACTTGTGCCGGTACCGGTAAAACAGCGCCTGGTCGTCTTTGAAAATGAACTTGCTGAAGGGCTGATGGGTCAGTTGATTCCGGGGCAGGCCCAGTAGGTTCGCAGTGGTCAGGTTGGACTGCCTGATCAGGGCGTCTTCGCCAACGGAACAGTAGCCAACTGGTGCCAGGTCATAAAAATCAAAATAGAAGGCTTGTGATGCTTCGAGCGACTGTTGCGCGGTTCGCAACTCGTCGTTCTGCATTTCCAGCTCAATCTGATGCACCTGCAACTCATTCAGCAATTGAGCAGTGGCTTGGGATGACAGTGGCTCGGGATCTGTGGTCGCCAAGGTGGCGCGTAGCCGAAAAAGCGCTTCAGTGCTCACCCGCAATAACTCTGCTGAATCAAGCCAAACTTGTGCTGGGGCGGGGTGGTCATTTTCGCGATCCATGGCTATCCTTATGATTCTTGCTCTTATCTCTCGTTCTACTCTAGTCTTCCCAGGCAATTGATCAAATCAGGCTTAACGGATGGAAAAAATGTGTGGCGCAATGCCCAGGAACTGTCGCCCCGTTTCGAGGGTGTCCTTGCATGACTGCCAGCCCAACGAGTAAATTTTTGTGGTTATCGGCATCCGTCACCAATATGTTTTCAAGCCCAAAGATGGGTGATTTGTGCGACACAAGCCGACGCATGGATGGTAACGATAGCGCGCATTGCACAACATGACCATTATGACGAACAGTTCCCCGCTCCCTTCTTGCGGTTGATCCACCGGATTCTCCGCTCTTGATTTGGCGACTGACACAGGCCAAAAGCGTTTCGCCAGTCTGGCCGTGATCAGCTTTGACGAGGGCTTTCACAGCAAGGCATCCTCAGATTGATGACAAAACAGGCCACTCAAGGTATCAGTTCGGACAAAAGTTGACCAAACCCCGCCGTGATGATCAACGTAAAAACAACCGGCTGGTCATGGCTAAAAAAACCGCCTAAGGTAACCCTGTATGCTGAAACAATATTGGGCGATCTGTGATGCCGTTTTGGGTGGGCTTTCTGTCAGGCGCCCCTAAGGAGCAGATATCATGTTAACAATCAAAAATATAGCTGGCAACGCAGTCTGCATAAGGGCTGGATGCCGATTTGGCAGATGAAACCCTAGCAGCTTGCGCCGTCGGCCTAGCCCATGTTCCTTTGAGAACGCCTGCCCCGCGTGCGGGGTTGGGATGATCAATGGCTACTTGGCAACGTAACCGAAAATTGCCATTCATGCAGCTCGATTTTTTCAACGATAGCCTAAACGTCAGCCTGCGCAACGATGTCATATTTGCGCTGGAACAATGCGACGTGCCGCTTGCGCAACAGGCCTGGGAAAAACTGGGGCAGCATTGCCCCGACGACACTCGTCAGGTTGCCTTATTGCTGCTGCTGATTGTGTTCCTGGCCGCTCGCTCGCAAGTGCCGTTTCAAAGTCACGCCGATCTGTCCGCTGCACGGCTGGAAATGCAAAACAAGATCACACCCGCAGCGCAGGACAGTTTGGGCAGTGCGGCTGCCGCCGTGTGGCTGCGCGAACGCTGGCAGGAACTGGCCAGGCGCGCTGCTTTGCTGCCATTTCGCGCAGAGCACGCCGATGATCACGCCGCAACGCTTTGGCTGCACACCGCAAACTGGCAGATGGCGGCTGATGCGGTGGCGCAAATCGAATCCTGGCGGCGCATTCCGGCACCCTTGTCGTGGATGCTGCAAGCCCGTTTGCGGCTGCAAGGCTTGCAAGCCAACTGGGGCTTATTGGCAGAACTTGCCTGGCTGTCACCGAATCGGCTCGGTAACGTGGTGCGCCAAGCCGCTGACCCAATCCTGCAGCAGTGGGTGACCAAATTTGAACAAGGCTTTGAAGACGCGGGCGATGCCAGCGACCTGGTCTGGCTGCCGGCCTGGCTGCTAACCCAGCGGCCTGCACTGGCACCCCATTTGGCGCAGGCGCAAGCCTCGCAGCACAGCGAGCCAGAGCAGGCCATGCGGGTACTGCTTGAGTTGCTCGGACTTGAGCGGCAGGGCCGCCAACGTGAGGTCATCGAACACCGCAAGACCCTGCGCGGCCTGCATAGCGGCCTGTATGCGGCGTATCTGGCGACCCGTTGAAAGGCAGAAGCCAGCCCCAGGAACCTGTCGGACTTATGGCGCATCGGCTGGGTACCGACCGCAGCGGCCCCTTTTGCACCGGCTTTTTGACCTCTTCCAGGCTATGGGTCTGGGGTGTGCGCAACAAATCCCGTTCTGCCGTTACCCATACTGGCGAATGATCCGGTAGCGTCCATCGCTGCTTCCCGTTGATTCGACAAGCCCATAACAGTTTGCCCGCCACCGCACCGGTGCCGACATTAAAGGCGCGATGGCCTCTTTTGCACGGCGCGCCAGGGTGACATGGGGCCGAAATGGGCGAGCCTCGACTGGCAGACCAAACCCGGCCACCGCTTCCCCAAGACGCTGCCGCAGCGCATGCAGCGGTGCTGGCACCTCGCTGGCGACCAGCACGGCCAATCCGTGGGGCCAGAGTTCGGGCTGATCCAACCGCAGCTCGAACGGCTGGACGGCCATGTCAACATGGGCAGCAAGGTCAGGAATCTGGTCGGTCGCCACCTTGCCAATGTAATGCAGCGTGACATGCCAGTCGGCAGACAGGTACCGCACACAACCGGTCGGCCAAGTCCAGTGTTGCGCATGGACACTCAGTTGCTGTCGGACAGCATCGTTTGGCCACAGCGCCAGAAAAAGTCGCTGGCCGGGGTTGACTTGGGGTGTCGCTGATTCCATCATGACGCATTGAAAGTCCAAAAACACGACAGTATCAGACCATGTGTTCCCATTATCAAGGCATCAAGGAGCGCGAGCGTTACCGCCGACACTTCGGTGTGGAGCCGCCTGCCGACTTGGGCAGGCACGACCTGTGGCCAGGCTACACCGGCACCTTTATTCGCGCGAACCCGCAGGCGGCTGATATGGCGGCCCCGGAAATCGAGGCACGCAACGGTCTGTTTGGCCTGGTGCCACACTGGTCGGCAGACACCAGAATCACCAAAGCCACCTACAACGCCCGCAGCGAAACTGTGGCTGGCAAACCGAGCTTTCGCGAAGCCTGGCGCAAGGCACAACACTGCATCATCCCGGCCGATGCCTTCTTTGAGCCGGACTGGCGCAGCGGCCGAGCGGTGCCGACCTGCATAGCCCGCGCAGACCAGGCGCCGATGGGGTTGGCCGGGCTCTGGTCAGCCTGGCGCTCCCCGCAGGGTGAACTGCTGTACAGCTACACCATGCTGACAATCAACGCGGCCGACCATCCGCTGCTGCAATTGATGCACAAACCCCAGGATGAAAAGCGCATGGTGGTGATCCTGCCGGAAAACCGCTACACCGGCTGGCTACGCGCTGATGCCAGCCACAGCGGGCAATTCCTGCAACAGTTTCCAGCGGCGTTGTTGCAGGCTAGCGCGCCGCGGGTGGCCGGTGGCTTGTTTTGATGCCGGTTGTTGCCAAGGGGGACGGCAGATGATGCATTTCGGAGAGGTTTTTAAAGGCCGACTGCGGTCTCAAGGTGGCAACTGAAGAAAGTGCGCAGCAAGTGATGGTCAGCTCGCATTCGCCCGTGTCGGACATTTTCCCTATGCCCCAGCCGAATTTCCTGATTCCCGCCCTGGGCCGACCCGGTTCCAGCAGCGGTCTTATTGGTGATCCGTTGGCCTCGCTGATCGAGCGACACACAACCGGTGTGGCGGGCTGCTGAAGGGACAATCAGGGCTATTGCGTGCGCAAGCCATCATGCAATGCAACCAGCGCCAGTGTGATCTTGTGGGTGGGGTCAAGGTAAATCATCGGCAGGCACTGCTCGTGCGACTCGCGAATCTTCACCGATGAGGGCAAATAGGGCTGCAGCACCGGCAGGCCCTCTGCAAGCAGTTCGGCCACCATGCGCTGAGGCAGGTTGGCACGGGCTTGAAACTGGTTGACCACAATGCCTTCGACCTGCAGCCCGGAGTTGTGGTCGGCACGAATTTCCTGCACGTTCTCCAGCAGCGAATACAGCGCCTGGCGCGAAAAACTGTCGCAGTCAAACGGTATCAGGCAGCCATTGGCACCAATCAGCGCAGCGCGGGTAAAGAAGTTCAGCGCAGGCGGCGTGTCAATGTAAATGCGGTCATAAGTTTCAGCCAATTGCTTGAGGCCTTCGCGCAGCTTGTAGATCTTCTGGCGCGATTCAAGCTTGACCTGCAGTTCATTCAAGCCCGGGCTTGACGGCATCACGTCGAGTTTTTCAAACGGTGTCGAGACCACAAAATCGGTGGGCGGCAGGTTCTTGAAGCTGTAGCTCAGCGCATGTTCAAAAAAGCCCGCCACCGTGGGCTGGTCGTCTTTGGCGCTGCTGCCCAGCAGGTAGCTGGTGGAGTTGCCTTGAGAATCCAGGTCAATCACCAGGGTGCGCAGACCCCGGCTGGCACTGATGGCGGCCAGATTGCAAGTGATGGTGGACTTGCCAACGCCCCCCTTTTGATTGAATACAACAATTGGCATAAGTGACTCCTTTATTTTTGGCAAAAGAACAAACGCAGGTTGAAGCGTCATTGTCCTTGACTTTGCCAGCCAGTCTCGACGTGCAACTCATCAGTTAAACCTAATTTGATTGGCAATTTATTTGAATTTTCATGATGAATAAGCCTGTCTATAGTTGACCCCATCGACAGCCCAATCCCATCTAACAGGAGATAACCCATGGATCAATCGAACCGTTACGCTGACCTGAGCCTCAAGGAAGAAGACCTGATTGCCGGTGGCAAACACATTCTGGTGGCCTATAAGATGGCCCCCAAGCCCGGCTACGGCTACCTGGAAGCGGCAGCGCACTTTGCCGCCGAGTCCTCCACCGGCACCAATGTGGAAGTCAGTACCACCGACGACTTCACCCGCGGTGTGGATGCGCTGGTCTATTACATCGACGAAGCCACGGAAGACATGCGCATTGCGTACCCGATTGACTTGTTTGACCGCAACATGACCGACGGCCGCATGATGATTGTGTCGTTCCTGACGCTGGTCATCGGCAACAACCAGGGCATGGGCGACATCAAGCACGCCAAGATCCACGACTTTTACATGCCTGAGCGCGCCATCCAACTGTTTGACGGCCCGTCCAAAGACATCTCTGACATGTGGCGCATTCTGGGTCGCCCGGTGAAAGACGGC
The DNA here is from genome assembly GCA_035368905.1 of Rhodoferax sp. Taxonomy (GTDB): domain Bacteria; phylum Pseudomonadota; class Gammaproteobacteria; order Burkholderiales; family Burkholderiaceae_C; genus Rhodoferax. Next base: position 4,914 of record DAOSLL010000049.1, on the reverse strand, counting down.
GGCTACATTGCCGGCACCATCATCAAACCAAAATTGGGCCTGCGCCCCGAACCGTTTGCCAAGGCTGCCTACCAGTTCTGGCTGGGTGGCGACTTCATCAAGAACGACGAGCCACAAGGCAACCAAGTGTTCTGCCCGGCCAAGAAGGTTTATCCGCTGGTCTATGATGCCCTCAAGCGTGCCCAGGACGAAACCGGTCAGGCCAAGCTGTTCTCGGCCAACATCACTGCTGACGACCACTACGAAATGTGCGCCCGCGCTGACTTCATTCTGGAAGCCTTTGGCCCGGATGCAGACAAGGTCGCCTTCCTGGTGGACGGTTTTGTCGGCGGCCCCGGCATGATCACCACCGCCCGCCGCCAGTACCCCAACCAGTACCTGCACTACCACCGCGCCGGTCACGGCATGATCACCAGCCCCAGCGCCAAGCGTGGTTACACCGCTTTTGTGCTGGCCAAAATCTCTCGTCTGCAAGGAGCATCAGGCATCCACGTCGGCACCATGGGCTACGGCAAGATGGAAGGTGAAGGCGACGACCGCAACATCGCCTACATGATTGAGCGTGACGAGTGCCAAGGCCCGGTCTATTTCCAGAAATGGTATGGCATGAAGCCCACCACCCCGATCATCTCGGGCGGCATGAATGCGCTGCGTCTGCCTGGCTTCTTCCAGAATCTGGGCCACGGCAACGTGATCAACACTGCCGGTGGCGGCTCCTATGGCCACATTGACTCACCCGCAGCCGGTGCAATTTCGCTGCGCCAGTCGTATGAGTGCTGGAAAGCCGGTGCCGACCCGATCGAGTTCGCCAAAGAGCACAAAGAGTTTGCTCGTGCGTTCGAGTCGTTCCCGAAAGATGCTGACCAGATTTTCCCGGGCTGGCGCGAGAAGCTTGGCGTTCACAAGTAAGCAACGCTTAATGTTGCAGAGAGACTGGGAGATTTCTTTCTGGTTTCTCTGGTGAAACGCGCCTGGCGACGGGTTGCCCTGCGCCGCAAATGTCCCCCGGCCCGGGCTACGCCCGTGCCTCCTCCTTGATTTTGCTCTGCAAGGCAACCCATCACCAGACGCTTAGTGCTTAACAAGCCGACCGCTAACGTCGCAAGCGAATCAATAAATTGCCCACAACGAAGTAGTTACCGGTAGCGACTAGCAGCGTGCGTTGGGTGTCTGACGTAGCGTGGACTTGGGGTTTTGCCAAATCAAGGAGGAGGTTCGGGCTCTGCCCGAACCGGGGGACATTCGCGGAGTCGGACACCCAATGCGCGCTGCGGGTTACAGTTACCAAGGTATTTGCCCCCACCGCCCCGATACCAAGATCTTGCCAATTCAGGAATCCGCCATGACGAATCTTGCCCAGCAATACAGCATCACCCAAGAGCCGTTTTACCAACCGCAAAGCAACGAGGTTGCCTTGTACACGGCGGCTTACCAGGCGCGGCTGCCGGTCATGGTCAAAGGCCCCACCGGCTGCGGCAAATCGCGCTTCATCGAATTCATGGCATGGAAACTGGGCAAGCCACTGATCACCGTGGCCTGCAACGAAGACATGACCGCGTCAGACCTGGTGGGCCGCTACCTGCTGGAGGCCAACGGCACCCGCTGGCTCGACGGCCCGCTGGCCACCGCCGCCCGCATTGGTGCCATTTGTTATCTGGACGAAATCGTCGAAGCGCGGCAAGACACCACGGTGGTCATCCACCCGCTGACCGACCACCGCCGCCAGTTGCCGCTGGACAAAAAAGGCGAGCTGATTCACGCGCACGCTGATTTTCAGTTGGTCATCTCCTACAACCCCGGCTACCAGAGCCTGATGAAAGACCTGAAACAAAGCACCAAGCAGCGCTTTGTCGGCTTTGACTTTGATTACCCGACAGCCGGGCTCGAAGCCGACATCATCGCGAAAGAGGCCGGCATTGGCCTGGCTGACGCTTCGCGTCTGGTCAAAATTGGCGCTGCGGCACGGGCACTCAAAGGCCACGGGCTCGATGAAGGCATTTCAACCCGGCTATTGGTCTATGCCGCCACCCTGATCAAGGGCGATGTGGCTCCGGTTGATGCCTGCCGCATGGCGCTGGTGCGGCCAATTACCGACGATGCCGACATCCGCGCCACACTGGACCATGCGATTGACGCGGTGTTTGGTGATTAGCGCGCTTTATTGGTCGCGGCCAACGCAGTCAAACCCGCCATGAACTCAGCCTCCAGCCCCGAGCGGCTGCAAGCCTGGCGCAAGCAGTTGGACTGCGGCTTTGCCCAGCTTGACGATGTATTTGCCGACTGCATGGCCGAAGCCAGCGCCCAGCTCAGCCCCGACGGACTGGACGACTACCTGGCACAAGCGCGCTTTTTGGGCAAGATGGGGCGCGGTGTTGAGCCGGTGCTGATCTTTTTGCAGGAGTGGCCAAGCGTTGCAAACATGGTGGGTGAAGATGCCCTGAGCCCGGTGATGACGGCTGTCAAGCTGATCAACAAGTCGCCCAACAGCAAAGCGATTGCGCCGCTTTTGCAGACCCTGGCGGCGGTGGCGCGGCGGCTGCCAACCCAGTCGCAGTTGCAGCACTACCTGACCCTGAGCCTGAACCTGATGGAGCGCACCAGCAGCTCGATTCATGGCATTCACAAAAGCTACCCCAGCCCGAGCCTGCCTACCTATTTCGAAAAGTCGGCCCAACTGCTGGAACTGCTGAGCCTGCAAGGTTTGAGCAACTGGGTGGACTACGGCATTCGCAACTACACCCACCACCCCGAGCAGCAGCGCGACTACTTCAGCATGGCCTCCAGCGACAGCCGGGCCGTGCTGCAGCGCGAACGCCATGGCACGCTGCTGATGGATCACACCAGAGAGCTGGATTTGTACCTGCAAGCACTGTGGCAAGACGGTGATCTGCTGGTGCCCTACTCCACCACATTTGACGTTGTGCACCAGCCCATGCCCTACTTTGATGCCATGGGCATTCGCCTGCCCGACGTGTATGACCAACGCGCGGGCATCGCGGGCATCGACCGCTACCGCGCCGCGCTGGCCCACATGGCGGCACATCGGCGCTGGAGCACGCCCATTTTTGCCGACAACTTCAGCCCGGCGCAGCGGCTGGCAATCGAGTGTTTTGAAGACTCGCGGGTTGATGCGCTGACGCTGCGGGAATACCCCGGCCTGCGCCGCGTCTTGCAGGCACTTCACCCGGCACCGCTTGATGGCGCTTGCAACCCTGCTACACATTCCTGCTTGCGCCACCGCCTGACAGTGCTGTCGCGCGCGCTGCTGGAGCCGCCCAAGCGCTTCGAAGCGCCGCAACTGCAAGACTGGCTGCAACGATTTCAGGCGCTGCTGGCATGCGGCGAATCCAGCACCGCCGAGATGGCCGGGCTGGCCCTGAGCTATCTGGGCAAAACCCGGCTGCAAAGCGACCAGTTGCCCGACACCTGGTTTACCGACACGGTGGTGGACTACCGCGACGACAACCGGCACCTGTGGCGCTTTCATGAGCTCAGCGATGACGAGGAGTCGTTTGACAACCCGGCTCAAGTGCCACCCGCTCAAGAAATCCAGGCCCTGCCGCCACGCCATTACCCGGAATGGGACTACAGCAGCCAGACCTTTCGCCCGGACTGGGTCAGTTTGTACGAGCGCCTGCACCCGTCAGGCCAGGCCGCCGACATCGACGCGCTGCTGGCCAAACACAGCGCGCTGGCCAAGCAACTCAAGCGTCTGCTGGACCTGCTCAAGCCGCAAGACAAGCTGCGCCTGCGTTTTCAGGAAGACGGCAGCGAGCTGGATCTGGACGTGGCGATCCGCTCGTTGATTGACCTGAAAAGCGGCAGCCAGCCCGACCCGCGCATCAACATGAGCCACACCACCGACGGCCGCAGCATCGCCGTCACGCTGCTGCTGGACTTGTCAGCCTCGCTCAATGACAAAGCACGTGGCTCGGAGCAAACCGTGCTGCAACTGAGCCAGGAGGCAGTCTCATTGCTGGCCTGGGCGGTGCAACAACTGGGCGACCCGCTGGCGATTGCCGGGTTTCACTCCAACACCCGCCACGATGTGCGTTACCTGCACCTGAAGGGCTTTGGCGAGAGCTGGGGCGATGCGGTGAAAGCCCGCCTGGCCGCCATGCAGGCCGCCTACAGCACGCGCATGGGTGCAGCGCTGCGCCACGCCGCGCGCACACTGGCCAAGCAGCCCGCCGACAAAAAACTGCTGCTGGTACTGACCGACGGCCAACCCGCCGACATTGACGTGAAAGATGAGCGCCTGCTGATCGAAGACGCCAAGGAAGCCGTGCGCGAGCTGGACCACCAAGGCATCTTCACCTATTGCATCAACCTGGACGCCGCCGCCGATGCCTATGTGGCCGACATCTTTGGCAAGCGCTACACGGTGATTGACAACATCTGCCGCTTGCCGGAGCAGTTGCCAAAACTGTTCATGGCGCTGACGCGGTGAGGTTTTGGCGGGGGCCAACTACTATTTTTTATATAGCTGCCAGCGCTTGCTGCAATTGGGCTGGAACCACTTTTTGTTGATGATTTGCATGCCAGAGTTGGCGATCGGACGAAGACTGCAATGCAGCACTTGTGGACCTTCAAACAGCCAGGCCAGCCAATGAATCCAAAGGGCCGACCGTGCCACCGGCTGTCACCTTGAGCACATCGGTGTCGATCATGGTGGTGCTGACATCTGAGTGACCCAGCAACGCTTGCGCGGTGCGGATGCCAGCAGGGTGAAGAAGGCCTCAATGTCAGGCGCGCCCATGGGCCGGGGATGTTGCATTTGGCCGCTGCGCCCGTGCCAGCGGAGAATAAACCGCACCCAGCGCAAATAAGCCTTCTCAGTGCTCAGGCTATAGTGCATGTACCGGATGCGCTCGCGGAACTGATCGAGCAGGCGGGTTGATTGCAAAGGTGGTG
>DAOSLL010000048.1:0-12691 GCA_035368905.1 Rhodoferax sp. | reverse complement strand
CGGGCGATGGCCAGGCCATCCGCAGTGCCATGGCGGTGCTGGATGCCGCCTTGCGTGGCCAGGCGCAAGCCCAGGCAGCGGTCGCCGCCACGGCTGAAAAATCCGATGAAAATGTGCCGCCAGCCCAGTCTCCGTCTGCGCAAGATGCTACTGAAAGTGTAGCTGCTGAAGCGCCCTTGGGTGCCGCTGACGCGGCTGCCGATGCCGCTGATGCGGCGGCTACTGCAGAACCCGCCGCCGAGCCACCCAAGCCCACAGTGGTCAGAAAGCCGGTGGTGGCGATGCGCGGCGACGACCGACCTGGCATGCGAAAAGAAGCGCCTGCCATGGCCGGACGTGGTGGCAAGTTTGGTGACCGCAAGGACGGCCCCCGGACCGGTGGACGTGATGTCGGTACACGCGGCCCTGGTCGAGCCGACGAGCGTGGCAGCCGACCTGAGCGCGCTGACCGCGCACCGATGGGCGAGCGCTTTGACGCGCCGCGACTGGGCGATGCAGCATTCAGGGCGCAACGCGATGCGCTGGAACAGGCGCAAATGGCGCTGCGCCGCCTGTCTGCCCAAGCCCACGGCGAAGCACTGACGCATTTGCTGCAGGCCTGGGAGCAGCGTGACGCAGCCCTGGTGCCCAGCGTGCAGGAGCTGGGCAATCGGGTCTCGCCAGCGGTGCGTACGGCCTGGGTCAAGGCCTTGGGTCAGACCCCGACAGAGGCTGCCAGCACGGCGCTGCTGCGGCTCGAAATGGCGGCTGAAGTGCCAACACCAGCCGAGTACCTGAGTGACCGGCGCATGCTCCAGTTGCAATTGCTGACCCGCCGCAACGACCCGCCACCGGCGCAAACCTGGGGGCAGGATGCGGCCAGCGTATTGGGCAGCGCATTTGACGCGAGCCAGTCGCGCCGTCTGCAAAACGTGTTGAAGTTGCTGCTAAAACCCTGATGGCAGCGTGATGCCCCGGGGTTGCTGCGCCACGCTCAGGCGCAGCACTTGCAGCCGTGGCGGACGGGCATTGGCATCCCAGTCGCTTAGCGCCCATCGATGCAGTGGCGCCGATGTGTCAGCCAATGCGTCATCGAGCTGCTCATCGTCGGGCCGGTGGGTGTGGCCGTGGACCAGATTGCCAGCCCCGGCGGCTCGCAGCCAGTCGCAGGCGCTGGCTCGGTCAATCTCGGCAACCGGCGCCCCGGCGGCCTTGATCGACTCGCTTTGAGTGCGCAGGCTACGGGCAATCCGGTGGCGCTCGGTCAGCGGCCTGGCCAGGAATTCATCACGCCAGGCGGCCGTGCGCACGGTGGCACGAAACTGCTGATAGTCGGCATCGGCCAGGCACAGCGCATCACCATGGGTCAGCAGCCAGCCTTGCGCGTCGAACGTCAGCACCGTCGGGTCTGACAGCAAGGTCATGCAAGCACCGTGCGCATACCCATCGCCGAGCAGAAAATCCCGGTTGCCGTGCATGAAATACAGGCTCAGTCGCTGCGCCGCGCTGGCCAGAACCTGCTGGCAGTGCGCTTCAAAACCAAGCGATCGCCCGCTTGGGGCCGCAAGCACATCGTCACCCACCCACACCTCAAACAGATCGCCCAGAATGAACACCGCATCGGCCGGGGTTGTTGCCATGTAGTTCTGCCATGCCGAGAAGGTCGGCATGTCACCCGCGTGCAGGTGCAGGTCGGAGATGACATCAACCGACTGCCACCGCCGGGGTGCTGCAAGCTGCGGCCAGACCGGCCGCGAACGACCATTGGCAAGGGGAGGGTGCGCGGTCGTGTTCATGGCTTGGGGCCAGGCTACAGCGCGACAGCCTTTTCAATCACCACATCTTCGACCGGCACGTCGTCATGAAAGCCCTTTTTGGCAGTTTTCACCGCCTTGATCTTGTCCACCACCTCGGCGCCCGCCACGACCTTGCCAAACACTGCATAGCCCCACCCTTGCGCACTCGGTGCGGTATGGTTCAGAAAGCCATTGTCAGCCACGTTGATGAAGAACTGTGCGGTGGCTGAATGCGGGTCGCCAGTGCGGGCCATGGCCACCGTGTAGCTCTGGTTCTTCAGGCCGTTGTTGGCTTCGTTCTGGATCGGTTGGCCACCCTTTTTTTCCTTCATGCCGGGCTCCATGCCGCCGCCTTGCACCATGAAGCCGGGGATGACACGGTGAAAAATGGTGTTGTCGTAGTGGCCCTTGCTCACGTAACTCAGAAAATTGGTCACCGTGTTGGGTGCCTTGTCCTGGTCCAGCTCAAGGGTGATGGTGCCGTAGTTGGCAATGTGAAGTTCGACTTGCGGGTTGCTCATGATTTATTTCACCAGGGTTGCAGTGTTGATAAGAATGGGGGTTTTGGGAACATCGGTGGCAAACGGACCACCGGCACCGGTTGGTGTGAGCTTGATTTTTTCGACCACGTCGAAGCCGGTGATGACCTTGCCAAAGACGGTATAACCAAACGACTGGGCGCTGGGGTCCAGAAAGCCATTGTCCTTGACGTTGATGAAAAACTGTGCGGTAGCCGACTGCGGGTCATTGGTGCGCGCCATTGCCACGGTGCCGACCACATTGCGCGGGCCACCTTTTTCAAGCGCCTCGCGGCCTTCGTGTGGCACCGGTGCGCGGGTCGGTTTCTGCAGGTACTTGGCATCAAAGCCGCCACCCTGGATCATGAAGTTCGGGATGACACGGTGAAAAATGGTGCCGTCGTAGTGCTTGTCCTTGACATACTGAAGAAAGTTCTCGACCGTTTTTGGGGCCTTGTCGGGGTACACCTCGACCACAAAATCACCCGCAGAAGTGGCAAACTTGACCTGCGGTGCGGCTTGCGCGCTTGCTGGGCTAACTATTGAAAATATAGCTAGTGACGCAAGCGCAGTAAGGGCTAGCGTGCTAAAAGACCTGAATTTCATGACATGATTCCTTGATGAAGATTGGCATTGACCTGGCTTTGCCAGCCAAGTATTGTCGCCGCGCCGCCAAGTTGTCGTGGGTCTGGCGATGCCGCAACTGACGGGGCGCGCCACCTGGGTGTCTGGCGGCCATCTGGCGCATCGGCCGCGAACTGACAGCGGGCCATTTTGCACCGGCCTTGTATGGGCCGACAAATCCGGCACCCATCGCTCGGGGCGAATCGCGCTGTTCGGTCCATCTGTCCGACTGGCTACCTGACTGCCGGATTGCCAGTCGGGGTGACTGTTGCAGTGGCAGGCTGACTGGCAGGCGCAGCAGGCATCGGCGCTGACCCGGCTGCCGCTGCTGCGCTGGCAACAGGTCGCGAACCTGGCAATGCGGGTTTGAAAATCTCGCCGATCAACGCCAGCTTGCGTGGCACAGCGGGGTTACTGCGGTCAAGCTGACCGGCCTTGGCATAGGCCTGACTGGCCAGGCGGGCATAGATATCGCCCAGATTTTCCTGGGCAATTGCATAGTTGGGGTTGGTGCGAACCGCCATCTCAAGCGCCAGGCGGGCCTTGTCAATTTGTCCCGTCTCGGCATACAGCGCGGCCAGGTTGTTATGCGGCTCGGGCAGTTCGGGGTAATCTTCGGTGAGCTGGGTGAAGGTGACGATTGCCTCGGCTTGCTGCCCGAGGTTGCGCTGGATCACCCCTTTGAAAAAGCGCATCTGCGGGTCGGCTGGCTTGTCGGCCAGGTAGCGATCAGCCAGCGTCAGGGCCGATGCAAACTGCTTGCTGCGCAGCAACTGTGCGACATCGGCCACTTCGTCGGCATGGCCGGAAAAAACGGTCATGGCCGCCACCAGCGTGAGCAGACGCAGGGCGCAAGTGACGAGCGAACGGGTTTGCTTCATGGAGTCGGTGGGTAGATAGCGGCTAAGTTGAGCGGCCAAAGTCGGGACAGACGGGGCTTTATACTGAAGTTCATTGTATCTGAGGGGGTTTGATTGCCGGGCCTGCGTCGTCGACGGGTTTTCGGTGATTGGCCTGTTGGCGCTTGTCGATGGCAGCGTCTGTTAAGTTTTGCCGAGTTCTACTGCCCATGAGTTTGTCTATTTTCAACACGCTGACGCGTGAATTGGAGCCTTTTTCACCCCTGCAAGCCGGCCATGTGCGCATGTATGTCTGCGGCATGACGATTTATGACCTGTGCCACATCGGCCATGCCCGCATGATGATGGCGTTTGACGTGGTGCAGCGCTGGTTGAAGAGCAGCGGCTACCGCGTCACCTATGTGCGCAACATCACCGACATTGACGACAAGATCATCAAACGCGCGGTCGAGCGTGGCATCACCATCCGGGCGCTGACCGACGAGATGATTGACGCCATGCATACGGATATCGCCCGGCTTGGTATTGAAGCGCCGACGCTGGAGCCGCGTGCCACCGAATATGTGCCGCAGATGCTCAAGCTGATCAGTCGGCTGCAAGCGCGCGGCCTGGCCTACCAGGCGGCCAGCGGCGATGTCAATTTTGCGGTGCGCAAGTTCCCCGGCTATGGCAAGTTGTCGGGCAAGTCGCTTGACGAACTGCGCGCTGGCGAACGGGTGGCGGTGGCGGACGGCAAGGATGATCCGCTGGACTTTGTATTGTGGAAATCCGCCAAGGAGAGCGAGCCAGATGATGCCAAGTGGGACGGCAATGCCCAGGGTTACGGCTACGCCATTGGCCGTCCCGGCTGGCACATCGAGTGCTCGGCCATGAGTTGCGCGGCGCTTGGCGAAACCTTCGACATCCATGGCGGTGGCGCTGATTTGCAGTTTCCGCACCACGAGAACGAAATCGCACAAAGCGAAGGCGCATCGGGCCAGCCGCTGGCGAAATTCTGGGTGCACAACGGGTTTGTGCGTGTTGATAACGAAAAAATGTCCAAGAGTCTGGGCAACTTTTTCACCATCCGCGAAGTGCTGACCAGGTACGACCCCGAAACAGTGCGCTATTTTCTGGTTCGCACCCATTACCGCACCGCCCTGAACTACAGCGATGTGCACCTCGATGATGCGCGTGGGTCACTCAAACGGCTGTACACCGCACTCAATCTGGTGCCGCCCGAGGCGGTGGCCATCGACTGGACCGAGCCGTTTGCGGCGCGCTTCAAGGTGGCAATGGACAACGACTTTGGCACGCCAGAAGCCGTTGCCGTGTTGTTTGACCTGGCCTCTGAGGTCAACCGCACCCGTTCGTCTTCGGCGGCTGGTCTGCTCAAGGCCCTGGGTGGCTGCCTGGGCCTGCTGCAAGGCGAGCCAAAAGCCTTTTTGCAGGCCGGTGCAGGTGTTGACGAAGCGGCGATTGCACAGCGCATTGCCGCGCGCGCTGCTGCCAAGGCAGCCAAAGACTTCGCTCTGGCCGATCGCATTCGCCAGGAATTGCTGGCGCAGGGGGTGGTACTGAAAGACACAGCCAGCGGCACAAGCTGGGAGGTGCTGCAGTGAAATGCGGTGCAACCCGCAAGTTTGCAAATCTGCCAGCCAATCGGCTGTACAGTGGCGACTTGCGCTGCCGGGCCGCTTGCAAACAACCCAGTCGGCAAGCAAGGCTTGCGACCGCTTCATCGTTTCGAAGTTCTGCATGTTTTTAGCCTCCAACCCATACTGAACAAGCGATGATAGCTATTGATAATATAGCGTCTTGCGCACCTTTGCCAGCCTATTGGCAGGATGCTTGCAAGCACCTGATGAAGAAAGACCGCGTCATGAAGCGGCTTATCCCGCAGTTTGGCAAGGCCTGTCTGCAAAGCCGGGGCGATGCGTTTGTCACACTGGCGCGCAGTGTGGTGGGTCAGCAGATTTCGGTCAAGGCGGCGCAAACCGTGTGGGACCGCTTTGCTAAACTGCCCGGCCAGATGACCCCGGCGCAAGTGTTGCTGCTCAAGATCGACGATATGCGCGCAGCCGGCCTGAGCGTGCGCAAGGTTGAATACCTGGTCGATCTGGCCTTGCACTTTGACAATGGCAAGGTGCATGTCGATGAATGGACCGGCATGGACGACGAGGCCATCATCGACGAACTGGTGACGATTCGCGGCATTGGCCGCTGGACCGCAGAGATGTTTTTGATCTTTCACCTGATGCGCCCGAATGTACTGCCGCTTGACGATGTGGGCCTGATCAACGGCATCAGCAAGTGTTATTTTTCGGGCGATGTGGTGAGCCGCAGCGACGCCCGCGAGGTGGCGCTGGCCTGGGCCCCGTACCGCACCGTCGCAACTTGGTATATTTGGCGCTCGTTGGACCCGCTGCCGGTAACCTATTGAGCAACCTGAGACTTTGTGGGACAGACCAATCTACACGCAGTGAGATTGCTCTGTCCCCAACAAATCAGGTGTTTGCGGGACAGACCAAGCTTGCGCGCGGCGAGATTGCCCTGTCCCCAACACATCAAGTGTTTGCGCGGCAGGGCAGGCTTGCGCGCAGTGAGATTGCACTGTCCGCAGCGGATTGGAAACAACCGAACAGGAGAATTTAGTTGGCTAAGAAGACCTTCCTCGATTTCGAGACCCCGATTGCTGATCTGGAAAACAAGATTGAAGAGTTGCGCTATGTTCAAACTGAATCAGCGGTGGACATTTCGGCCGAAATCAACCAATTGGCCAAAAAAAGCCAGCAACTCACCAAGGACATTTACAGTGACCTGAGCCCCTGGCAGATCACCAAGATTGCCCGCCACACCGAGCGTCCCTATACGCTGGAGTACCTGTCAGAGATATTCACCCACTTTATCGAGTTGCACGGCGACCGGCATTTTGCCGACGACCCAAGCATCATCGGTGGCCTGGCGCGCTTTAACGGCACGCCGTGCATGGTGATCGGCCAGCAAAAAGGGCGTGACACCAAAGAGCGCGGCCTGCGCAACTTTGGCATGAGCAAGCCCGAGGGCTACCGCAAGGCCTTGCGCCTGATGAAAACCGCTGAAAAATTCAAACTGCCGTTGTTCACCTTTGTCGATACACCGGGCGCTTACCCCGGCATTGATGCCGAGGAACGTGGCCAGTCCGAGGCGATTGGCCGCAATATTTTTGAGATGGCCCAGCTTGAAGTGCCGATCATCGTGACCATCATTGGCGAAGGCGGCTCGGGTGGTGCGCTGGCGATCTCGGTGGGCGACCAGGTGCTGATGCTGCAGTACTCGATTTACTCGGTGATCAGCCCTGAGGGGTGCGCCTCGATCCTCTGGAAAACCTCCGACAAAGCGCAGGAAGCGGCCGATGCATTGGGCATTACCGCGCATCGGCTGAAGGCGCTGGGTGTGATCGACAAGATCGTCAATGAGCCGGTCGGCGGCGCACACCGCGATCACAAGCAGATGGCGGCTTTCCTCAAGCGTGCGCTGACCGATGCGTTTCGGCAGGTCAGCGACCTGAAAACCCAGGAACTGCTGGATCGGCGCTACGCCCGACTGCAAAGTTATGGCCGGTTTACCGACACCAAACCAGGCAAGTGAAGCAGATTAATTGGGGTCAGAGTCGAATTATCTTCACGCCAAGCCGTGCACATTGACGATGCTCGCGGCTCTGAGTGGGCCAAGCCGTGACGCAGTCACTGCCGCAAGCAATGGCCGCTTTTTCGCCGGAACTGCCGCTGGCCGTGGCTTTCAGTGGTGGCGCGGATTCGACCGCCTTGTTGCTGGCCTGCGTGCAAAAATGGCCAGGTCAGGTGCAGGCGTTTCATGTGCATCATGGCCTGCAGGCCGCAGCCGACGACTTCGAGCAGCACTGCAAAGCGTTTTGTGCTGGTCTTGGGGTGCCCCTGAGAGTGCAGAAGGTCGATGCCCGACATGCGTCAGGGCAAAGCCCGGAGGCCGCTGCACGTCATGCGCGTTACAAGGCATTTGAAGCGCTAGCCCTTTCGGATCAAGCGCTTCCAGCTATTCAATCAATAGCAATTGGACAACACGCCGACGATCAGGTAGAAACACTGCTGCTGGCGCTGAGCCGGGGGTCGGGTCTGCCCGGCCTGAGCGCCATGCCGCCAAGCTGGGTGCGTGGCAGGCTGCGTTATCACCGCCCGCTGCTGCAGGTCAGCAGCGCCGAAATTCGCCGCTGGCTTGCTGGTCAGGCGGTGGCGTTCATTGATGACCCGACCAATCTGGATGAGCGTTTCACCCGCAACCGCATTCGGGCACGCCTGTTGCCTGCCTTGCAGGCGTGTTTCCCGCAGTTTCGTGACACATTTGCGCGCAGCGCGGCGCATGCGGCGCAAGCTCAATCGCTGTTGCTTGAACTGGCTGCGCTTGACCTGGCGCAGGCGGGTGTGCCGCCCAATATCAAGGCGCTGCAGTCGTTCAGCGGGCCCCGGCTGACCAATGTGCTGCGCCACTGGCTGCAAAGTGCCCATCAGGTGGCGCCAAGCGCTGCGCAATTGAACGAACTGATGCGCCAGATCAGAGCTTGCCAAACCCGCGGCCACGCGCTGCATCTGAAGGTGGCCAATGGTTTTTGCATCCGGCGCGGCACCTTATTGCATTGGTACAATCCCGCGGTTTTAACGCCGAGCTCATCTCCATAATGTCATTGATTGTTCATAAATACGGCGGCACATCGATGGGCTCTACCGAGCGCATCGCCAATGTCGCCAAACGCGTTGCCAAATGGGCGCGCGCCGGCCACCAGATGGTGGTTGTACCGAGTGCCATGAGTGGCGAAACCAACCGCCTGCTGGCCCTGGCCAAAGAACTGGCACCCGGCAAGCCGACCGAAGCCTATAACCGTGAGCTTGACATGCTGGCCGCCACTGGCGAGCAGGCATCAAGCGCGTTGCTGGCCATCGCGCTGCAGGCGCAGGGGCTCGAATCGGTCAGTTATGCGGGCTGGCAGGTGCCCATTCGCACCAATAGCGCTTACACCAAGGCACGCATCGAGTCGATTGACGATCAGAAAGTGCGAGCTGACCTGGACGCTGGCCGGGTGGTGATCGTGACCGGCTTTCAGGGCCTCGACGAGCAGGGCAACATCACCACGCTGGGCCGTGGCGGCTCTGACACCTCGGCAGTGGCGGTGGCAGCGGCCATGAAGGCCGATGAATGCCTGATTTACACCGACGTTGATGGCGTTTACACCACTGACCCGAGGGTGGTGCCCGAGGCGCGCCGCCTGAGTACTGTCAGCTTCGAAGAAATGCTGGAAATGGCCTCGATGGGCTCCAAGGTGCTGCAGATTCGCTCGGTCGAGTTTGCCGGCAAGTACAAGGTCAAACTGCGCGTTTTGAGCAGCTTCACCCCGTGGGACATCGATATTGTTGAAGAAGCCAAGTCTGGCACCCTGATCACTTTTGAGGAAGACGAAAACATGGAACAAGCCATTGTTTCTGGCATTGCATTCACCCGCGATGAAACCAAAATCGCCGTGCTGGGCGTGCCTGACAAGCCCGGCATTGCGTACCAGATTCTGGGTGCGGTGGCAGATGCCAACATCGAGGTTGACGTGATCATCCAGAATGTCAGCAAGGACGGCAGGACCGATTTCAGTTTCACCGTCAATCATGGCGACTACGCCAAGGCCATGGAGTTGCTGAAAACCGTGGTGGTACCCAAACTTGGTGCGCTGGAGGTGCTGGGCGACACCAAAATCTGCAAGGTGTCGATTGTCGGCATTGGCATGCGCAGCCATGTGGGCGTGGCCGCCACCATGTTCCGGGTACTGAGCGAGGAGGGCATCAATATCCAGATGATCTCGACGAGTGAAATCAAGACCTCGGTCGTGATTGACGAAAAGTACATGGAACTCGCCGTGCGCTCGCTGCACAAGGCGTTTGGCCTGGATACGCCGCCGGTCTGACAAATGCGGTGAAGTCGTGACATAATCGCGGCTCTGATTTTCAGGAAACGTGACCGAGTGGCCGAAGGTGCTCCCCTGCTAAGGGAGTAGGGGGTGTAGAGCCTCCTCGAGGGTTCGAATCCCTCCGTTTCCGCCAAGATAGCTCTGTAAGTGGTTGATTGTTAAGAGAAATTTGCATTTTTAACATCCTTCAACTAGCATAGGAACTGTCAAAACACCACAGCTTAACAACTGTGGTGTTTTCATTTATGCTTTCACTTCTTCTCTTCAGACAATGCTGTACTGTGGGCGGCGTGGTCGAGGTATGCATATTTCTCTTGGGTCAGCACGCATTTTTGTTGGGCAATAGAACGTCGAAAATCCGCTCAAAAAAACTTGACCTATATCCAGGTGCGTTTGCCACCAAGGTTTTTTAGTCGTTTTGCCCGCCATGACTCCGACTATGATTTGCGTGCCAAGTCGAACGGTCGGGTGCCAAATCGCCAGACAAGGCATCACGGCGTAAGCAGCGCTCGAGAGTAGCGAGCTGAGTTTTCACTCAAATCTCGCAAGCAGAATCCCTTTTTCACTTACCACCGGGACCAAGTTCAACACCTGGCGTGGCCCCTGCATTGCGCTTTTCAAGACCCCCTCGAAGGAGAAAAGCAATGGCTTCAGCAATGAAACCCACCAACGGAACGATTCCAACAGGATACGTTTCACCGTTCAAGCGTCTTTCGATGAATGGCATTCATGACGATTTACTAGCCTGCGCCGCCACTCTATGCAGCAAGGGCATGGAGGATGTCAAAAAAATCGCAGTCACCCTCGGTACGCGTGCCAACGGTCCCGATGGCCACCCAAACTGCTCCATCCTGGTTGCTATAACTTGAGGAGCTAACCTGATCACACCAGTTGCTGGCAAGCCACTGGCAGGGCGTTACGGTCACGCCCCCCAACTTTGAGGGATTAACTGGCGTGAACGTCTTTAAACTGCATTTGCAAACCACCATTTGGACCCTGCTGAAGGCCGGGTGTGGATTGAAACATTGATGGCGGCATACAGGCTGATCAGGTCGTTGCCGGTTTCGCCCGCCAGCAAAGGCGGGCGCAAATTGAAACGCATTGGTCAACCCCAACGTGACCCTGAAAATCAGATAAAAAGTGGCTCCAGACCCCGTCCTGATTGCGCTGGCAGCTATTTTATTGATAGTAAAGATAACCAGCACTGAACTCGCCACGGCAAGCGGCGGCGACGGCCGTGGCAAACCCGGCGCCGTCTTCCCGCTGCCAAGTCAGACGTGCGCTGACCAAATGCGCATGAATGTGCTCTGCAAGCGCAACCCGCACCCGCATGAAGGCTTGATCAGCGCGTCAACTGGCAAACGGCCAAGTCGGCAATTCCGGCCCCGCCGCGGGGCATCCCTGCGGGGCTTGCCCGGCGCACCCGAAAGCATTCCCGGAAGCAATCCCGAAAGCACCTTCGTTGGCGGCAAACCTGCCAGCCAGTCTGCAATTTGAGGGTTTTCACGCGGCACGGGGGCTACGTCACGGTGTGATACTTTGCCTCATCTGATTGAAATTTCCACCCGTTGCGTGATGTTTGGCGCTGGATTCTGTGCCTGTTGGGCGTTGCGCAGCTTTCACCGGAGACCTGCCATGGCAAAGCAAGCAAAGCACCCCTTTCACCCGATCATCTACGTCCGTGGCTTCGCAGCGACGCAGGGCGAAATCGAGGAAACCGTCGCCGATCCCTACATGGGCTTCAACATCGGTTCGACCAAGGCGCGCATGGCGTGGACCGGCGATGTCAAGCGCTTTTACTTTGAATCGCCGCTGGTCCGGCTGATGACTGACCACAGTTACCAGGATGTCTTCGAAGACGGCGAAGATCTCGTTT
Source organism: Rhodoferax sp. (assembly GCA_035368905.1). GTDB lineage: Bacteria > Pseudomonadota > Gammaproteobacteria > Burkholderiales > Burkholderiaceae_C > Rhodoferax. The sequence continues at coordinate 1,094 of DAOSLL010000048.1, read as the reverse complement.
TCAGCGACCGCACTGACCGGCCGCTGCCCTATCGCTGTGTTGTTATTTACCGCTACTACGACGAAGCCAGCAAGGATTTCGGTTCGGGCGATACGCCACCCATCGAGCAGTTCGCGCGTGGTCTCGACAAGCTTATCCTGCGGCTGCGCGACAAGGTCTGCGCCAACCTGAAGAACGATGTGGCACCGGCAGATTTTCGCGTGTACCTGGTGGCCCACTCGATGGGCGGTCTGGTTTGCCGCGCCTTTTTGCAGAACCCGGCGCTTGGCAGTGCCCAGGCGCGTGGCGCGGTGGACAAGGTCTTCACCTACGCGACACCGCACAATGGCATCGACATGCGCATCGTGCGCAATGTGCCGGGCTGGCTGACATTTGGCGACATCAACAATTTCAACCGCGAGCGGATGGCTGGCTATCTGGCGCTGGCACCTGGCGATGATGTCTCGGTGGTGCGCAACTTTGCGCCGCAACGCATCTTCAACCTGATCGGCACCGACGCACGCGATTACTCGGTTGCACAGGGCCTTTCCGCTTGGGCGGTCGGCGAGGCCAGCGACGGGCTGGTTCGCATCGACAATGCCAGCACCCATGGGCCGGGGCCGGACGGCAGCGACATCGCCTCGCCACGGGCATTCGTGCATCGCAGCCATTCCGGGCACTACGGCATTGTCAATTCCGAGGAGGGATACCAGAACCTGACGCGTTTCCTGTTTGGTGAATTGCGCGTTGACGGCTTCCTGGATGTGGACGATATTTCGCTGCCGGTCGAGCTTGATCGGGCGATGCAGGACGGCAAGGATCTGCACGCCTCGTACCAGTTCGAGGTGGCCGCCAGCGTGCGCGGTTGCCAGTGGCAGATGACGCGGCGCGAGGTTCGTGAAAACTCGGCGATCTTTCGCACCTATTCCGAACTTTTCCCCGGCGCGCGCGGCACAAAGCGCCTGCCTGATCGCAGCCGCAGCCCGCACCTGTTCTCGGTGTTCCTCGACCCTGCCAAGAGCGTCAAGGCCTCGGGCTCGGTCAGTTTTGCCTTCGACCTCAAGGTGCTGGTGCCGGACTACGAGGTTGATGGCCTGCTGTTCATGAAACGTCAT
>DAOSLL010000047.1:0-12763 GCA_035368905.1 Rhodoferax sp. | reverse complement strand
GCCACCGAACCCGCAACAGCCAGCAGCAGCGTCGCGCCCAAGTCGCTGGCATGGTGGACCGCAAACCAGTCCACCGGACTGGCCGCAGCGCCAGCGCGGGCACCCCAGACCCAAGTTACCAGCGAGGCCACCAGCGTGACCACCACCACCCGCGCGTACTGCATGAATGCCACCAGACGGACATCGGCACCATGGGCTTCTGCCATCAGCACCATGGCCGAGGCAGCACCGGGTGCCAGCCCCCACACCACGGTGGTACCAGGCAAGACCTGGCGGCGCATCAGGATCCAGCCGAGTCCGGCGCTGGCACCGATCACCGACACCGCAGCCCCCAGAAAAATCGGCCAGTCAGCGGCCAGCCTGACCAGGGTCGCCGGCTGCAGGCTTCTGGCCATCAGGCAGCCCAGCACCCCTTGAGCCAGTGCAAACCATGGCTTGGGCATTGCCAGCCGGATACCGTGTGAGGACAGAACAATGGCGGCCAGCATGCAGCCCAGCAGCACTGCAGCGGGCAAGTGCAAGACGGTCAACACCCAGGCAAGGGCTGCACTGATCAGAAAAAGCACCGCCCACCATTGGGCCGGGCGGTCACTCACCCGCGATGCCAAAGTCGTCCCGATGGTCACGCATAGCCAGCACAGAGCGTGCCCGAATCAGCCAACCCAGGCCCGTGCGTTGTGCCACAACTGCAGCCACGGACTGAAGGCGTCGGGGGGCTGATCGGTCCAGCTCATCTGGATGTTGCGAAACACCCGCTCGGGGTGCGGCATCATGGCAGTGAAGCGGCCATCTGCGGTGGTCACCGCCGTCAGGCCGCCGGGGCTGCCGTTGGGGTTGAACGGGTAGGCTTCGGTGGCCTGGCCGAAATTGTTGGTAAAGCGCATCGCGGCAATCACCTGAGCCGCATCGCCCCGGTGCTTGAAGTTGGCATAGCCCTCGCCGTGTGCCACCGCAATCGGCAGGCGGCTGCCTGCCATGCCGGTGAAAAACAATGATGGGGAATCGAGCACCTCGACCATGCTGAAACGCGCCTCAAAGCGTTCGCTCTGGTTGGTGGTGAAGCGTGGCCAATCTTGCGCACCGGGAATGATGTCGGCCAGCTCGGCAAACATCTGGCAGCCATTGCAGACACCCAGGCCGAAGGTATCAGCGCGGCCAAAAAAGGCCATGAACTGGTCAGCCAGCACCGGGTTGAAGGTGATCGAGCGCGCCCAGCCAATACCAGCACCGAGCGTATCGCCATAACTGAAGCCGCCACAGGCCACCACACCCTTGAAGTCGGCCAGGCTGGCGCGACCGGTTTGCAGGTCGGTCATGTGCACGTCGAAGGCTTCAAACCCGGCTTCGGTAAACGCGTAGGCCATCTCGACATGCGAATTAACCCCCTGCTCGCGCAACACGGCCACCTTGGGGCGCGACAGCAGCAACCCAGGAGCGCCATCAATCACTATTGATTGAGTAGCTGTTGGCGCTTGTCCCGTATGGGCTGTAGGCTGATTTGATGCTGAAACATCATTTGTTTGCCGCGCCGCGCCAGGCCCGCTTTGGGTGGCGTCCACGGTTGCAGCAGCGGGCAGGGTTCCAGCCTGCGCGGCAGCGGCAGAGCCGCTGGAATTGGCCAGCACAATGTGCAGGCCCGGGTCCGCAGGATCACCGGCGCTGGCGTGTTCGGCATCGGCACAGGCCGGGTTGTCGCGCCGCTGGCAGATTTTCCAGCTTGTCGCATCCCACACCTGGTGCAGGTCGGCCAGGGTGGCGCTGAAGATGGCCTTGGTATCGCGCCATACCTGCACTGCGCCGACCCCGACCTGAATCCTGGAATCAGCCGGGCGGGTTTTGCCGATGACATGGCTGTGCTGACTCAGCTTGTGTTCGCGCAGGGTTTGCATCACGGCATTGCGCTCAGCGGTGCACACCTGCAGCACGACGCCGAGTTCTTCGTTGAACAGGGCTTTCAGGGTCAGCTCGTCGCGCCGTGCACTGACCTGCGAGGCCCAGTTTTTGCCATCGCCGACATCCATCCGACCGTCCGTGATGCCGTCGCCCTCGGTCACCAGCAGGTCCACATTCAGCGCCACGCCGACATGACCGGCAAACGCCATTTCACAAACGGTGGCAAACAGGCCGCCGTCGCTGCGGTCGTGGTAGGCCAGAATCTGCCCGCGCTGGCGCAAGATGTTGACCACCTTGACCAGATTGATCAGGTCTTGCGGCTGGTCCAGATCAGGCACCGAGTCGCCCATCTGGTTGATGGTTTGCGCCAGGATGCTGCCGCCCATGCGGTTTTGGCCGCGGCCCAGGTCGATCAGGATCAGCGAAGTATCCCCGGTCGCGTTGAGTTGCGGTGTCAGCGTGCCGCGCACGTCGGCCAGGGTGGCAAAGGCGGTAACGATCAGCGACACCGGACTGGTGACCTTTTTGGTCACCGAAGCGCCATTCGCATCCGCCTTGCCAGCCTTGCCAGCGCCGGTGTCCGCCGATTCAGTCCACTGCGTGCGCATGGAGAGCGAATCCTTGCCGACCGGAATCGAAATCCCCAGCGCCGGGCACAGTTCCAGCGCTACGGCCTTGACGGTTGCATACAGCGCGGCATCTTCACCGGGTTCGCCACAGGCGGCCATCCAGTTGGCCGACAGCTTGACGCGGTCAAGCTCGATCGGTGCGGCCAGCAAATTGGTGATGGCCTCGCTGACCGCCATGCGCCCGGAAGCCGGTGCATTGACGGAGGCCAGCGGGGTGCGCTCGCCGATGGCCATGGCCTCACCGGCAAAGCCGGCAAAGTCTGCCAGCGTCACGGCGCAGTCGGCCACTGGCACCTGCCACGGGCCAACCATCTGGTCGCGATGGCTCAGGCCACCGACGCTGCGGTCGCCAATCGTCACCAGAAACCGCTTGCAAGCCACGCTGGGATGCGCGAGCACCTCGATGGCCGCCTGTTGCAGGGCGATGCCGGTCAGGTTGACCGGCGCAAACTGGCGCTGAATCGATGTCACATCGCGCTGCATTTTGGGCGGCTTGCCGAGCAGCACGTCCATCGGCATGCTGACCGGCAAACCGCCGCCATCACCCTGCGCCCCGGCGGCCTGCGTCACATCGACATCGCCGACGATCAAATCGCGCGCCTCGGTCGCCACGCCGACCACCGCAAACGGGCAGCGCTCGCGCTCGCACAAGGCCTTGAAGCCGGGCAGCGAGTCGGGCGCGATGGCCAGCACATACCGCTCCTGACTCTCGTTCGACCAGATTTCCTTGGGGGCCATGCCAGACTCTTCCAGCGGCACCGAACGTAAATCAAAGCGCGCGCCACGGCCAGCGTCGTTGGTCAGCTCGGGAAAAGCGTTGCTCAAACCGCCCGCACCGACATCGTGAATTGCCAGAATCGGATTGCCGCGCCCGCCTTGGGCATCGTCCGTGCCCTGCAGCCAGCATTGGTTGATGACCTCTTGCGCACGGCGCTGGATTTCGGGGTTGCCACGCTGCACCGAGTCAAAGTCCAGATGCGCCGCGTTGGCCCCGGTGGTCATGGAACTGGCCGCGCCACCACCCATGCCAATGCGCATGCCCGGCCCACCCAACTGGATCAGCAGGCTGCCAGCCGGGAAAGCCACCTTGTGCGTCTGGCTCGCGTCAATCACGCCCAGCCCGCCCGCCAGCATGATCGGTTTGTGGTAACCGCGCTGCTCGTGCTGTTCGATGCGCTTGCCTTGCGGGTCTTGCACCGCGTAGGTCAAGGCCTGCTCGTACTCGCGAAAATACCCCAGCAAATTCGGTCGCCCAAACTCATTGTTGAACGCCGCACCGCCCAGCGGCCCATCGATCATGATCTGCAGCGGGCTGGCAATGTGCGTCGGCTTGCCGTAATGAATTGAACTAATTGGGGTCAGAGTCGAATTATTTTCGGCTTTTGAATCTGATGAATTAATTCGACTCTGACCCCAATTAATTTTCGACACGGTGAAACCGGCCAGGCCGGCTTTGGGTCTGGAGCCACGGCCAGTGGCACCTTCGTCGCGGATTTCGCCACCGGCTCCGGTGGCAGCACCGGGAAAGGGCGAGATCGCCGTCGGGTGGTTGTGGGTTTCCACCTTCATCAGGATGTGCTCCAGAGCACTTTGTTTTTGATAGCTGGCAGCGCTTACACCACTTGGGCCAGAGGCAGATTTGGCACTAAAGCGCTGAACCACTGCACCGGCCATCACCGAGGCGTTGTCCGAATACGCCACCAGCATGTGCTGCGGGTTTTGCTGGTGGGTGTGGCGGATCATGCCAAACAGGCTGTCGGGTTGCGCCACAGCGTCGATGGTGAACGCGGCGTTGAATATCTTGTGGCGGCAGTGTTCGCTGTTGGCCTGGGCAAACATCATCAGCTCAACATCGGTCGGGTTGCGCTGCAACTGGGTGAAGGCGGTGACCAGGTAGTCGATTTCGTCAGCGGCCAGCGCCAAGCCAAATTCGGTGTTGGCGGCCAGCAGTGCTGCTTTGCCGCCATGCAACACGTCAACCTGTGCCATCGGGGCGGCGGGCAGTTCGTCAAACAGCTTCAAGGCTTGGGCACGTTCAAACATCACACTCTCGGTCATGCGGTCGTGCAGCAGGTCGGCGATCTGGCGGAGTTGTCCGGCAGTCAGGCTGGGCCGCGACAGCAGGCCGCTTTTCAAGGCAATACGGTATTCCACCACCCGCTCGATCCGGCGTAGCGCCAGGCCGCAGTTGTGCGCAATATCGGTGGCTTTGGAGGCCCAGGGCGACACGGTACCCAGGCGCGGCGACACCACAATCAACGCGCCGTCGTGCGCACCCAGGTAAGGCTCGCCATAGACCAGCAAGGCGGCCAACTGCTCTTTGAGCGCCGCCGACGGCTCGGTCAGCGTGGCCACCAGATGCACATAGCGCGCGGCAACGCCGTTGATCTTGTCATGCACTGCTTGCAGGCCGGGCAAAAGCTGTTGGACACGAAAGGCGCTGAGAGCGCTGCCGCCCTCGAATTGGGAGATATGCAGGGTCACGGTGAGGACTTGTTGAGGTGCTGACGAGGTTGAAATTGACGCGCGACCAGCATGGCAGGTGGTTTGGCAGTGAGGTCAAAAATTTTACCAGCGCCAGCCGTGCCACCCATGCTTGGCAGATGACGCTGCATGCAAGTCGGCATCGGCGCCTTGAAATGCCTGAGGGTTTGCTGAAGTTTGCCATTCCGCGGCACACCTGGTGTCACGCTGTCGGCTGCGCCTTTTTCAAAACCACCCCAAGCTTGCCTCACTGACGCCCGGCAGACGGTGCTTGCGGCCCATCCGGATGCTTGCCAATGCGGGTCTGCCAAAGCGGCAGCAGTGGTCACAGCCGAAGATCCGGGAAGCGCCGACGCGGACAATTTGTCATCGGCCCGCAACAGACCGGCCGTTTTCAGAACTTGAACAGCGAACCGGATTGGCATCGGATCTTCTTTGTTACAATAAGAACTGTTCTCATTTAAGGTGGTTTATGTCGCCGATCAAATCACACGCTGAAGCGACTTCTTCGCCAATCGGACTGCATCAATTGGCTTGCCATGTCCCGGCTGAGGTGCTCGGCATGAATCCGGCACACGACGATGAAGAGCGCAGTGTGGCACTGCGTTTGCTGGAAATCGGGTTTTTGCCAGGTGAATCGGTTCGGGTGATTGCGCACGGCTTTCCCGGCCATGACCCGCTTGCGGTGCGCGTCGGTCATACCACCTTTGCGCTGCGCAGCCATGAAGCGGCGCTGGTTCAGGTGCGGCCAACCGGTCAAACCCAGGCCCGCAGGACGTGACATGACGCGTCACCCTGAAGCTGGCCTGCCACCCCTGCGCGTTGCCTTGCTGGGCAATCCCAATTGCGGCAAGACGGCGCTGTTCAACTTGCTGACCGGCAGCCACCAGAAGGTCGCCAACTACGCCGGCGTGACGGTCGAACGCAAGGAGGGGCAATTGCGCACCGCCTCGGGGCGGCTCATCACGGTGCTTGATCTGCCGGGTGCCTACAGCCTGAATGCGATGAGCGCCGACGAGCAGATCACCCGCGATATCGTCACCGGGCATCGGCCTCAGGAGCCGCTGCCTGACCTGGTGATCTGCGTGGTTGATGCCACCAACCTGCGGCTCAATCTGCGCCTGGTGCTGGAAGCCCGCGCACTCCAGTTGCCACTGGTGCTGGCGCTCAACATGTGTGATTCGGCCGACCGCGAGGGCATCCGCGTGGACCGAGCGGTGTTGACCCGCGAACTCGATGTGACGGTTCTGGAAACCGTCGGTATCCGCCACGACGGTGCACATGAACTGCTGGACTACCTGGACCAGGTGCAGCCAGTCAAACCAGCCGGGCCGACAGTCGCCTGGCATGGCTCGTCGGTGGATCAGGTCATGGCGACGCAGCAAGAGGTCAGGCGCATTGTCAGGCTTGCGGTGCAGGAGCCGGTCGACAGCCTGCACGCCGATGACGCGATTGATGCCATTGCCTTGCATCCGCTGTGGGGCATGCTGCTACTGGCCGTCACGCTGTTTTTGATGTTTCAGGCGGTGTTCAGTTGGGCCACCTGGCCGATGGATGGCATCAAGGCTGGCCTGGAACTGTTGTCAGGCCTGCTGCGGACCCACCTGCCGGAAGGGCCGTTGAACAGCCTGCTGGTGGACGGCGTGCTGGCCGGGGCCGGCGGCGTGATGGTGTTTTTGCCGCAAATCCTGATTCTGTTTTTCTTCATTCTGGTGCTGGAAGACTCCGGCTACCTGCCGCGCGCGGCGTTCTTGCTGGATCGGGTGATGGGCACGGTCGGCTTGTCAGGTCGCTCGTTCATTCCACTGTTGTCGAGCTTTGCCTGCGCGGTGCCAGGCATCATGGCCACACGCACCATCACGCACTGGCGTGATCGGCTGGTGACCATCATGATTGCGCCTTTGATGACTTGCTCGGCCCGTTTGCCGGTGTATGCACTGCTGATCGGGGCCTTCATTCCGGCGCGCCCGGTGCTCGGGGTGTTCAACCTGCAGGGGCTGGTGATGTTTGCGCTGTACCTGGGCGGCATTGTGTCGGCGATGGCGGTGGCGGGTGTTTCGATGGTGTGGCGCACCCAGGCCCGGTCAACCCCGCTGGTGATGGAATTGCCATCCTACCGCTGGCCGAGTTTGCGCAGCCTGGCGCACGGCCTGTACGAACGTGCGTCAATTTTCATCAGACGGGTCGGTGGCATCATCCTGGCACTGACGGTGCTGCTGTGGTTTCTGTCGTCCTATCCGGGTGCACCGGACGGAGCCACCGGCGCGGCAATCGAGTACAGTTTTGCTGGCCGCCTTGGGCATTGGCTGGAGTTTCTTGTGGCACCGATCGGGTTCAACTGGCAAATTGCCATTGCGCTGGTGCCCGGCATGGCGGCGCGCGAGGTCGCCGTGGGTGCGCTGGGTACTGTTTATGCTTTGTCGGCGACGGGCTCGGACCTTGCCTCGCAGCTTGTTCCCCTGATCGGCAATAGCTGGTCTTTGGGCACCGCGCTGTCGCTGCTGGTCTGGTTTGTATTTGCGCCGCAGTGCATCTCGACGCTGGTCGCTGTGCGGCGTGAAACCAATTCGTGGCGTTACCCGCTGTTGATGCTGTTTTACCTGTTTGGCCTGGCCTATCTGGCCAGTTTTTTAACCTATCGTTTAACCTTGATGTGGACAGGAGCATGACGTGACGCAGACGTGGATGGTGGGCCTGCTGGTTGGCCTGGCTGGGCTTTACAGCGTTTGGTATTTGCTGCCAACTGCGGCCAGAAAACGCCTGGGCCGCTGGAACCGCTGGCTGGCAAGTGCACCGGCTTGCGGTTCTTGCAGCGAATGCGGCAACTGTGCGAAACCACCGGCAGGCAACAGCCCGCCGGGCGTAGCGGGTCAGGCCCTGACATTTCACAAAAAACCCTGATGGGCTGACTGGCTCAACGATTGCTGCGAATCGGCGAGTCTTTGGTAATGCCCCAGGAATTGCTGGGCTCTGCTTGCCCTGGCGAATAAGTGTTGAACTCGGCGGTGTAATACAGTCCCAGGCCGATCAGTGCGATCAGCACAATGGCACCCACCGCCAGTTTCACCGCTGTCACCCACAGTTTGGGTTCTTTGTCATCACTCATCAGCGCACCTCGTTCAATGATCAGTTGATTGCCCCTAGCAAGAGGTATTCCATCAAGGCTTTTTGCACGTGCATGCGGTTTTCGGCCTCATCCCAGACCACGCTTTGCGGGCCGTCGATGACATCGGCATCGACCTCTTCGCCGCGGTGCGCAGGCAGGCAATGCATGAACAACGCGTCTGGCTTGGCATGCGCCATCATCTCGGTGGTGACTCGCCAGGCGGCAAAAGCCTGTTTGCGCACCTCGTTTTCAGCTTCAAACCCCATGCTGGTCCAGACATCGGTGGTGACCAGGTCGGCAGCCCGGCAGGCAGCCATCGGATCACTATAGGTTTCATAGCTACCAGCGCTTATTCCATGAGGGCCAGAGGCTATTTTCTCATTCACTTCGTAACCGCTGGGGGTGCTCACGTTGACCTTGAAGTCGAGCAGCGAGGCGGCCTGCAGCCAAGAGTTGGCCATGTTGTTGCCATCGCCCACCCAGGCCACAGTTTTACCCTGGATCGGTCCACGGTGCTCAATGTAGGTGAAGATGTCAGCCAGAATCTGGCAGGGGTGAAACTCATTGGTCAGACCATTGATGACCGGAACGCGCGAATACTCGGCAAAGCGCTCGATCTTGGTCTGCTCAAAGGTGCGGATCATCACCAGGTCGGCCATGCGGCTGATAACCCGGGCGCTGTCTTCGATCGGTTCGGCCCGGCCCAACTGGCTGTCGCCGGTGGTCAGGTGGACCACGCTGCCGCCCAACTGGTACATGCCAGCCTCGAAACTGACCCGGGTGCGGGTCGAGGCTTTCTCAAAAATCATCGCCAGCGTACGGTCCACCAGCGGCTGATGGCGGGTGAAGGTCTTGAACTTGGACTTGATGAAAGCCGCGCGCTGCAACAGGTAACGGTATTCGTCAGCGCTCAGGTCCGAAAATTGCAAATAGTGCCGCACGGGCGGCGCACCTTTGGGAATGGTGCTGGGGATACCAACGCCGGCAGGGTTCATGAGGGCTCCTTCAACAGGGTGGAAATCAGGGGACACAAAATGCTGACCACCTCGTCGGCCTCGGCCTCGGTGAGGATCAGCGGGGGCACCAGTCGCACCACCGTGTCGGCGGTGACACTGATCAGCAGGCCGTGGTCGGCGCATTGTTGAACCAGCGCGCCACAAGGTTTGTCCAGGTCAATGCCAATCATCAACCCCTGACCGCGAATCTCCTTGACCGCACCCGAAGCCAGCTCGGCAGCAAGTGCTTGCGTCAATGCGCCTGACAGGTGGCTGCCGAGCTGCGCGGCGTGCGCCAGCAAGCCGTCTTCTTCCATGATGCGGATGGTCTCGACTGCGGCGCGCATGGCCAGCGGGTTCCCGCCAAATGTAGTGCCGTGGTTGCCCACCTTGAAAATATGGGCGGCTTTGGGCCCGGCCACCACAGCACCCACCGGCACCCCGGACCCCAGTCCTTTGGCCAGTGGCATCACGTCCGGGACAATGCCAGCCCACTGATGGGCAAACCATTTGCCGGTGCGCCCCATGCCGGACTGCACCTCGTCAATCATCATCAGCCAGTCGCGCCCATTGCACAGATCGCGCAGCTCACGCAGGTAGTCAAGCTGCATCGGGTTGATGCCGCCTTCGCCTTGAATTGCTTCAAAGAAAACGGCTACCACATTGGGATTGTTGGCGGTGGCGGCTTTCAGGCTTTCGATGTTGTTGATCGGTACCCGGATAAAGCCCTCCACCAGCGGCTCAAAACCGGCCTGGATCTTCGGGTTGCCAGTGGCGCTCAGGGTGGCAATGCTGCGGCCATGAAAGGCATGTTCGTAAACCACGATTTCGGGGCGGTCAATGCCCTTGTCATGGCCGAACTTGCGCGCCAGCTTTAGCGCGGCCTCATTGGCTTCGAGCCCGGTAGAGCAAAAAAACACGTTGCTCATGCCCGATAGTTCAACCAGTTTTTTGGCCAGCACTTCCTGATTGGGCACGTGGTAGTAGTTGCAACTGTGGATGATCTTGCCGATTTGATCCTGCAGCGCAGGCACCAGACGCGGGTGGTTGTGTCCAAGCGTGTTGACGGCAATACCACCGAGCGCATCCAGATAACATTTGCCGTTGACATCCCACACCCGGCTGCCCTGGCCATGCGACAACGCTATCGGCAATCGCCCATAGGTGCTCATGACATGGGGCGATTGGGCTTCAATGAAGTGGGCGGCAGTGGACATGGGCAGTTTCTCCGGCGGCAAAAAACAATGCGGCCCAACGCAGGTTGGGCCGTTGAGAGATGATTTTAGACTGATCAACAGGCCCTGTCGCAACGCTTGCTGGTGCCGTCAGGGCAAATTTATTCTTTCGCTAAGTCGTTGATTTACCGACATTCCCGCGCAGGCGGGAATGTCGACGATGCCAAAAGAACAAATTTATCCTGGTGCCGTGGCTCGCATTTACCACGTCGGCTCAAACTCAGGCATTCAATCGGGTCTTTTATAAGACATAAGATTGCGTTAACATCCTGCTGCGTTCCAGCATTCCAATCACGCCCATTGACGGACCTCTACCAGATGGTTTCACATACTTCGAAAAAAGTCTATATTTTGGGCGTAACCCACAGTGGTCGCGCGTTTCGCCCGAGCGACTGGGCTGAGCGCCTGGCTGGCGTGATGAGTCAGTTTCGCCCCGGACTGGCGCGCCCAGGTAGTCATATTGCCTACTCACCCTGGTGTGTGCCGAGCAGCGTCAACGGTATTCGCTGCGTCATCGTGGACGAAAAATTGCGCGGCCATGAGGTCATGGCCTGGGATTTCTGCATGGACTTTGCCCAGGACAACGAATTGCAGGTGTCGCACGGTGCGCCCCCCGACCCCAAGGCGGTGAGTCGCCCACCCCACAGCACCTGACCGATCAACCCGCCCAGGCACTGGTGCCGGACCGGGCGCAAAGCAAAAAAGCCGTCTTGCGACGGCTTTTTTGCTTTTGCTGACAGCGCACCCGTTACAAACGGCAAATTCCCGATCCCTCAGGAATTCGTGCGATCTGCCTGAATATCAGGCAGCAACGGCCAAGGCTTTGACCTTGGACGATAGTCGGCTCTTGTCACGAGCGGCCTTGTTCTTGTGGAAGATTCCCTTGTCGGCCACAATGTCCACCACGGATTGCATCCGGGCAAACAGTTCGGTGGCTTTGGCCTTGTCGCCTGTCAGCAATGCTTTTTCGACATTTTTCACTGCTGTGCGGTATTGCGAGCGCAACGAGGTGTTGGCTGCATTGAGCTTGATGTCCTGACGGACGCGCTTGCGCCCCGATGCCAGGCGCGGGTTCTTTTTCTTGGGTTTTCCAGATGCCATATATAAGTGTTCCTTGAGTCTGTGGATGTTGTCAGCAAAGCTCGCAATTCTAGCAGGGCAGCCACACCAGCGCCGGAACTTGGTTGAGGCGCGGCTACACTTCGCGCCGTGAGCCTGTTCAAATCTGCCTCCATCGTCTCGCTGCTAACGCTGTTGTCGCGCGTGACCGGTTTGGTGCGCGAGTTGCTGATTGCCTCGACGTTTGGCGCGTCGGCCATGACCGATGCATTCAATGTCGCGTTTCGCATTCCCAATTTGTTCAGGCGTTTTTTTGGTGAAGGCGCTTTCAGTCAGGCATTTGTGCCAGTGTTGGCGACCTGCAAGGCACAGCAGGGCGAGGCCGCGACACGGGTGTTGATTGACCGGGTCGCTACGGTGCTGGCGTGGGCGCTGTTGCTGCTCAGCGTGATCGGTGTCCTGGGTGCGGCCGGCCTGGTGTGGGCTATGGCGAGTGGCTTGAAGCAGGAGCCACGCGGGTTCGAGGTGGCCGTCGTCATGACGCGCTGGATGTTTCCGTACATTGCCTTCATGTCGCTGGTGGCGCTGGGCGCTGGTGTGCTCAATACCTGGAAGCGTTTTGCCGTGCCTGCGGCGACACCGGTGCTGCTCAATGTGTGCATGATCGCGGCCACCTGGCTGGGCTCACCCTGGTTCAGATCGTTGGGCCTGGAGCCAATCTACGCGCTGGCAGGTGGCGTGCTGCTGGGGGGGGCCACGCAATTGGCAGTGCAATGGTTGGCCTTGAAACGCATGGGGCTGCACCCCCGCATGGGTTGGCGTTGGTCAGCCCTGCGCGTCGCCTGGGCCGATGCGGGCACGCAAAACATCTTGCGCCTGATGGGTCCTGCCCTGCTGGGGGTCAGCGTGGCGCATATCTCGATGCTGATCAACACCCAGATTGCCTCACATTTGCGTTCGGGCAGCGTGAGCTGGATCACCTATGCGGATCGGCTGATGGAGTTCCCTACTGCCATGCTTGGTGTAGCCATGGGCGTGGTGCTGATGCCGCAGTTGGCCAGTGCCCGCGCCAATGGCGATGCGGCAAAGTACTCAGGCATGCTGGACTGGGGCCTGCGGCTGGTGGCGGTGCTGGCAGTGCCCTGCGCAGTGGCACTGCTGGTTTTTCCGACACCGCTGGTGGCAGTGCTGTACCACTATGGTGCGATGACCGAATTCGATGTGCAGCAGGTCACCTATGCGTTGATGGGCTGGGGTGTCGGGCTGGTCGGCATTGTGGCGATCAAGGTGCTGGCACCGGGCTACTATGCCAACCAGGACACCAGGACCCCGGTCCGGGTGGCCATTGGCGTGTTGGTTTTG
>DAOSLL010000046.1:0-13037 GCA_035368905.1 Rhodoferax sp. | reverse complement strand
CTGGAGCAACACCAACGCTTGAACCGCGCCCTGCGCATGGGCCGGGTGGACCCGCTGGTGGTGGCGCTGCTGGGCCGCCTGGTCAGCACCCAACTGAGCCCGCACTTTCGGGTGGTAGGCACCCAAGCGCTGTACGCCTATGAAGCTACCGCAGGGGTGCGACTGGACTCTGAAACGCTGGCCACCCGAAAACGCATCCTCTTTTCAACCCAGCTTGTCAAGGTAGACAGTTCCATGCTGGGCGTGCTGAAGAAGGTGGACAACACATTCCGCATCCGCAAAAGTCAAAAATACACCGCTGTCAATAAAGACGGCTTTGAGGTGGACATCATCCGCCGCGAGCGCACGGGCGACGACCCGCACCCCATCAAACTCAGCGACGACGACGACGATTTTTGGGTGGTTCAGGCGCGCCGCGCCAATGTGCTGCTGGATTCGCCCGGTTTTTCGGCCGTGATCGTGGCCACCAACGGCACCATGGCGCGCATGAACACGGTGCACCCGGCCACCTTTGTCGCGTTCAAGCGCTGGATGGCCGGGCAGCCTGACCGGGAAGCACTCAAACGCCGCCGGGATGTGTTGCAGGCGGATGCAGTGCAAGAACTGCTGGACAAGCATTTGCCGCAGATTTAAGTGTCAAATTGACCTCTAGCCCGCGAGGAATGTACGAAAGCAGCTACTAAAGCAGTAGTGCCTATCGACTTACCTTTTCCTTCATACGCGGCGTAAGAGGGCGTGCGTAGCCCTTATCAGCAGGCGGATTCTGATGCAACCACGCCACAACAATAGAAAACCTCCCACCTTCACGCAAAGGTTTTGCACAACATGAATTCCGGTGATCTGATGTTATTGCTTGACCGCCTGCTAGCCCAAGCTGGCAAACACGAATGAGCCTGGACAACAGCGTGGGCACGTCCCAGCCTGCCACCTCACCCGCCAGATGCGGATGCTTCTCTGCAAAACGCAGCCGCCCCACGGCCAGTGCGGATGCATCCAGATCGGCCACGGTGGCGGTGCTCACCAGCTCGGCTGACCAATCGGCCCGCGTATTCAGCCTTGCCCATAGCCGAGCCTCTTTGTCGGCATGACTGGCGAGTTTGACCTTGGCACTGTGGATGCGGATGTACTCCACCTCATGAAAACTCACCGGCTGCGCCATTGCCGCAGGTACGCGCAGCACCACCACGGGCTGGCCGTGGTAGTCAAACGCATCAAAACGGAAATCCGGCTTGGGACGCAAGTATTGGTGCAACCATAAATCCATTATTTGCGCCCCCCACCTTGGCTGAACCAGGTTTAAAGCGGGTTCCCATTACTTGGCGGGTGTCGTTTTCAATGCCCCAGACCATATAACCAAAAAGGCTCACCGTCCAACGCTGCCGCATTGGCCAGGGCAGAGGCGTACTCTCCCATGGTGTGCGGATCGCCGTTGTGTTTGAACTCCAGCCACTCGTGTTCGCCCGCTTGGGGCCTGCAGGCGGTCAAGCAATAAGGTCAGATCACCGGAATTCATGCGATTCAAAACCCTTGTATGGGGATGCACTTCAAAAATTCGCGCGTGTAGGTTTGCCAGTTGCCATCCGCCTTGTATTGGTTGTGGATGGGCTTGGGGCAACCCAGGGCGGGGGCGTGCAGATAGGCGATGCGATGGGCTGACAAGGCGGCGTAGAAAGCCGATTTTGAAAATCCTTTCTTGCGCGACAGGGGTAGCTCACGGACATCCACAACGGTTTTCACCTGCGCGGCTTGCAGGCGGGCGACTAACGCCTCAATAGTCAGGTCCGTCAAATATCCAGCAAGTACCCGTTGATTCTCAAGTTGTTGATTTGCATGGACTTTTGGCGGTGTGGCAGGACGATTTTCTCAATTCATCAAATACCCAGCAAGAGCATTCACTTAATGCGACTAATTCGTTTGCTTCGAATAATGCTACGATCCGACTTATTGCGAATGGCCAAACCCCAAGGCCGCTACGCGAAGGAAACCCCATGACAGCCCAAGAAGTACTAGACCCCGCCAATGCTGCTGAAGCCGAAATGGCAGCCGTTGCACATCAATGCCTGGTGACGGCGCTGGACCATTCCAACGCGGATCACATCAACATCATTCTGGATGTGGGCACAGACGGCGACGAGAAACACGAAACACCCGTGCTGAAACTGCCGCCCCGCGCCTTGCGCTTTTTTGCCGACGTGCTGCGGCAAATGGCCAAACAAGAGCCCATGCTGCTGGTGCCGCAAAAGCACGAACTCACCACGCAAGAAGCAGCCAATTTTTTGAACGTGTCGCGCCCCTTTGTCATCAAGGAAATCGAGGCCAACCGTCTCAAATGCCGCAAGGTCAACCGCCATCGCCGCATCGAATTTGAAGAACTGCGCCGCTACCAAGCCGCGCAGCAACAGCAATCTGAGCAGGCCCTGCAAGACCTGACTCAATTGTCTGAGGACCTGGGGCTGGCGTTTTAAGTGGCGGGCGCGGTTCACCGCCATTCTGGATGCCAACGTTCTGTACCCGCAATTGATCCGCGACACCCTGCTGAGCCTGGCCGTTGAGCGCCTGTACCACGCGCGCTGGAGCGCCACGATTCATGCGGAATGGACGCGCAACCTGGCCAAAGACCGGCCAGAGCTTGCCGACAAGCTACCACTGGTGGTCAAACGCATGAACGCCAGCGTGCCCGACTGCTTGGTGACAAATTATGAAAAACTGGCCAACAGCATTGAGTTGCCTGACCCCGACGACCGCCACGTCGTGGCCGCCGCCATTGTGGGTCATGCAGACGCTATCGTCACCTTCAACACCAAGGACTTTCCGATGGCTGTGTTGGCGCCCTACGGCATTGAAGTTCAGCACCCCGATGAGTTCTTGATGAACCAATTGCAGTTGCAGGAAATACCAGCGCTCAGAGCCATCAAAAAGATGCGTGCCCGCTGGACAAACCCTGCACGGCCAGCGCAAGAGCTCATCACGGCGTTTGAGAAACGAGGCCTGCCGATGACGGCGGATTTGCTGCGTCAGGCTGTTACGCTGATTTGATGCAAAACATGTCTGTAGCCCTCGTGGAATGTGCGCAAGCAGCTATAAGTTAAAGAGCAACCAATCAACCGATTCACCGTTTTGCCCGCCATTGGCTGGGTCAGCCTGATGACACCGCGCAGGATGGACAGGTCAATGAGCTTGTTGCGCACCAAGCGCTTGTCAAACTTGAGCAGCAACGGTCGCAGTCGTTGAAAGCAGGCCAATTGCGTATCGCGAAGGTAAAACGATGCGAATGGAACCGGGCTGTGAGCAATAGAATGAACTCAAACCCGCCGAGCATTGGCGAAAAAACAAGTCTCATGCCTACCCAGAATCATCCGGAAGTTTTATTGCAGCTTCTGTCGGTTGCGCCGCACACTGTTTCTTCGGTTGCGGGCGATGTCGAATCGATGCTCGGGTACAGCGCCAGCAAGCTTCTGCAAGGAGAGGTATCGATACTGGCGCTGATCCACCCTGATGATCAGGATGTGCTGGACGCGATGTTACACATTCAGCCGCAGTCTGCCGCCCAGCCACAAACCCACGTCTGCAACCTGCGCCTGCGTCAGGCAAGTGGCCGCATCCGTTGTCTGGTTGCGCAGTATGCGCACGAATTGGCAGCGACTGGCGTGGTTCTCAACCTGCGACTGCGCGATGCCAAAAGCCTGTTTGATCCGGTGAATGCACTAGCTGCCGACCCGGGTTTTCGCTCGATGATGGAAAGCACCAACGATTTCATCTTTTTCAAGGATCGACATCACGTCTTTACCGCTGCCAGCCAAACCCTGGTCAGCGTGACCCAGCCCTCGACGCACTGGACCGACCTGATCGGCCAGACCGATTACGACGTGTTCCCCGAGGAATATGCCGACATCTACTACCGCCTGGAAAAGCAGGTATTTGCGGGTAAAACGGTGGCGCATGAGGTTCAGGAGTACCAGACCAGTGATGGCGTGAAAGGGTGGGTTGACAACCGCAAGTACCCGATCCGCACTGCCCAGGGCGAGATCACCGGCCTGTTTGGCATCGCCCGCGTGATGACCGAACAGGTCCGGGCCGAACAGGCGTTGCGGCTGGAGCGCGACAGCACCCGCAACATTCTGGCGACGGTGGAGGCGATGATCGTCGCGCTCGACACCGGGGGGCGGATCACCCTGGTTAACCGCAAGGGTTGCCAGATATTGGGCTACCGCGAAGCCGAATTGATCGGCCAGGATTGGTTTGCCACTTGCCTGCCGCGCACCATCGATGTTGAACAGGTGCGCGACATATTCAAAATGTCCCTGGCGGGTAACCTCGCCGGGGCAGAGTACTTTGAGAACCCGGTGCTTACCCGCAGCGGCGAGGAGCGGCTGATTGCCTGGCACAACAGCACCATCCGCGACAAAGACGGCCACACCATAGGCGGCCTTTCTGCTGGCGAAGACATCACCGAGCGCAAGCAAAAAGAGCACGAACTGCAGCAGCGCGAGCAGTACCAGCGGGCCTTGCTTGACAACTTCCCCTTCGCTGTTTGGCTCAAGGATACCGAGAGCCGTTTTCTCACCGTCAACCAGGGGTTCGTGCAACTGTTCGGCCAACGCAGCGCCATTGAACTGGTCGGCAAGACTGACTTCGACATTGCGCCCACGGAGTTGGCAAAAGGCTATCAGGCCGATGATCGGGCCGTCCTTGGCACCGGGAAAAAGAAGAACGTCGAGGAGGAGATCGTCGACGCCGACGGGGTGCGAAAGTGGTTTGAGACCTACAAAGCGCCGGTTTTCAACGATATTGGCAGCGTGGTGGGCAGCGTCGGCTTTGCCCGCGACATTACCGAGCGCCGTGCTGCCGCGCAGGCCATGGCGGAATTGTCAAAAGCCCTCGCCGTATCGCGCGACTTGCTGCAGAAAGTCATTGATACCGCACCGATTCGCGTCTTCTGGAAAGACCGGGACTGCCGCTATCTGGGCTGTAATCCGGCCTTCGCCCGGGATGCCGGCAAGAGCGCACCGGCCGACCTGATCGGCCTGGACGACTACGCCATGTGCTGGGTCGAGCAGGCCGACCTCTACCGTGCCGATGACCGGCAAGTGATGGAATCGGGCCAGCCGCGACTCGACTTCGAAGAACCCCAGACCAGCCCCGACGGCAAGCCACTCTGGCTTCGCACCTCCAAGGTGCCGCTGCGCGACGCGGCTGGCGTCGTGATTGGCGTGCTGGGGCTGTACGACGACATCACCGAACGCAGACAGGCCGAAATCGCGCTGCGCCACGAGAAGCAGTTTTCTGAAGATTCCCTGAATGCCCTTCCCGGCGTGTTCTACATGTTCGACACGACTGGCCGCTTTGTGCGCTGGAATCATCAGTTCAACAAGGTAACCGGTTACACCGATGCCGAACTGGCCAGCATGCGGGGCACCGATTTTTTTGTCGGGGAAGACCAGCGGCTGGTGGCCGAAGCCATGCAGCGGGTATTCGCCCAGGGGCAGGCGGAGGTTGAGGCGGATTTCCAGACCAGGGATGGCGGCAAACTGCCCTACCACTTCATAGGGCACCGCAGCACCATTGGCGATCAAATCTACCTGCTGGGTGTTGGCCTCGATATCAGCGAGCAGCGCCGCACACGGCAGGCGCTGGAGATCCAGCGCACGCACCTGCAAACCCTGGTGAACACCATCCCCGATCTGATCTGGCTCAAGGCGGGCGACGGCACCTACCTCGCCTGCAACCCGGAGTTTGAGCGGTTCTTTGGCGCGGCAGAAAACGACATCGTCGGCAAAACCGACCACGACTTCGTGCCCAAGGCGTTGGCGGATGCATTTCGCAAGAATGATTGCGCCGCCATTGCGAACGGCGAGGCAACCCGCAACGAGGAATGGATCACCTACGCCAGCGACGGCCACCGCGTTCTGCTGGAGACCACCAAGATACCGATGCGCACGCCAGACGGCCGATTGGTGGGTGTTCTCGGGATCGGCCATGACATCACTGAGCGCGAGGCACACCAGAAGCAACTCGAACACATTGCCCATTTCGATACCCTGACCAGTCTACCCAATCGTGTCCTTCTTGCAGATCGCCTTCAGCAGGCCCTGGCGCAAGCGCAGCGCCACGGCAAGGTGCTGGCGGTCGCCTATATTGATCTGGATGGATTCAAGGCGATCAATGACAAGTTTGGTCATGATGTGGGGGACCGCATGCTCACCGCCCTCGCCGGCCACATGAAAAAATCGTTGCGCGAAGGCGATACGCTGGCGCGTCTGGGTGGCGATGAGTTCGTTGCAATTCTGCTTGATTTGTCGGACGTCGAATCCTCTGCACCGTTGCTTTCGCGCCTGATCGCAGCGGCGGCGGAAGTGGTTTACGAAGATGGCAATGCCTTGCGGGTTTCCGCCAGCCTGGGGGTTACTTTTTACCCGCAGGTGGAGGCCATCGATTCCGACCAGTTGCTGCGTCAGGCCGATCAGGCGATGTACCAGGCCAAGCAGGCTGGCAAAAATCGCTATCACGTCTTCGATACCGAGCACGATCGCACTGTGCGCGGTCATCATGAAAGCCTGGAGCGCATCAGGCAGGCGCTGGACGAGCGGGAATTTGTCCTTTATTACCAGCCCAAGGTGAACCTGCGCACGGGTGTCGTTATCGGTGCCGAGGCCTTGATCCGCTGGCAGCACCCGCAGCAGGGCTTGCTGCCACCGGCCTCTTTTTTGCCGCTGATTGCCGACCATCCGCTGGCGATTGAAATGGGTGAATGGGTGCTGGCTACGGCGATGACGCAGGTCGAGGACTGGAAGCGAGTCGGCATTGCACTGCCGGTCAGTGTCAATATCGATGCGATCCATTTGGAACAAGCTGATTTTGTTGATCGCTTGCGCCAGCAACTTTCCAGGCATCCCGGGGTCGTGGCCGGCGACCTGGAACTCGAAGTGCTGGAAACCAGCGCGCTGCAAGACATCGCCCATGTCTCGGGCGTGATCCTGGCATGCAATGAAATGGGGGTTGGCTTTGCACTGGACGACTTTGGCACTGGCTATTCTTCGCTGACCTATCTGAAACGCTTGCCCGCTGGCGTGTTGAAAATTGACCAGAGCTTTGTGCGCGACATGCTGGAAGATCCTGACGATCTGGCGATTCTGGATGGTGTGCTCGGCTTGGCCAGCGCGTTTCGCCGTCAGGCAATCGCCGAAGGGGTGGAAACCCTGGCCCACGCCGAGGTTCTGCTGCAACTCGGCTGCCCACTGGTGCAGGGGTATGCCATCGCGCGCCCCATGCCGGCATCCTCCATGCCAAGCTGGCTGGCAACTTGGCGCCCGGATGCAGCCTGGTTTAGCCGTGCGCCGATCCGCCGAGAGGACATGCCCATATTGTACGCCTGGGTGGAACACCGAGCCTGGATCGCGCATGTTTTGGGCTATTTGCAAGGCGAACGCAGCGACGCGCCGCCCCTGGATTGCAAGGCCTGTCGTGTTGGGCAATGGCTCGGGCACGCCCGCGGGCACCATGCCAACCATTCAGCAGCGATCGCGGCGGTTGAACCTTTGCATGTCGAAATCCATGCCCGGGCGACAGAGATGATCCGCTTCAAACAACTTGGCCAGACGGATGTGCTGCCGACGCAAATGGAAGGGTTTTACCGCTTGCGCGACCGTTTGCTCGCCCAGCTATTCGAGATGTTGCGCTAGTCAACCCGCAATTGACCGCAACCCAAAGAGCATTTTTGCCTTCTAGCCCTCACTGGTATTGCGCCGCCAGCTATATATAACATAGCTGATCGACAGCCGGATGTCTGGCCGGCGGTGCAGGTGCAGGCAGGCTGTCATGAATGTCCAGGTTTGTGCCGGTATCAGATCTTTGAGCTGGCGATCAACGATCGCCGACAAACTGGTGTGTCAGGGTCGGGGTGATGTCCATACTGTTATCTGCGGCAGCGCACGCAGGCGTGACTCAAAACTTTCATCAATCTGTCACATCAAGTCTTTACCATGCTGCGTTGCTCATCCATCAACCTCCGGTAACCTTAACCATGTCCCATTCAAATTCATCTTCTCGCCGTTCCGCCCTGAAAATGATGGCTGCTGCGCCCATGCTGCCGTTGGGGGCGTTCTCGGTTGGCTCGCTGCTGTCAGGTTGTGCCTCGACCACCGCAACAGGCACCGGTTCAGCCGCCGCGTCAGGCGCATTTGCCTCTGCCGCCTTTACCGCCATGCCTGCACCCAGCCTGGCCAACCCCGCTGCCATGGCGACCACCACGGTGGCATCGGGCTTGCAGTTGAGCATGAAAGACGGCAGTACCCGTGCCTACAAGCTGGCCTATCAGCCATTTTTCATCACTGGTGACCGGGTTCCTGACGGCAAGGGTGGCACCGTGCTGGCGGGTGGTTATGTGGACATCGTGAGTCGCCCGATCATCGACAAATCGGTGCCCGGCAAAGAGCGCCAGTTTTTCTCGGATTGCCCGGATGGCACCTCGCTGTTGAAGCTTGAGCACCCCAAGGTGGCAGGCGTCAAGGGCAAGGCGGTGTTTGCCGTGGTGCAGTTTGAATATGCCAACGCTGACCAGGGCGGTGCTGACACCTATGGCACGCTGCCTTCACCGATTGCGGTGTTGACGCTCGATCAAGATCAGACCACCGGCGCGCTGACGCTGGTCAAGTACCACAGCGTCGATACTTCCGAAGCCCAGGGCCTTTGGATTACCTGCGGCTCCAGCCTGTCGCCCTGGAACACCCATTTGTCCAGTGAAGAATACGAGCCTGATGCGCCGTTTGTCACTGAGAACAAGCAGTTCAAGGCCTTCAGCAAAAACCTGTTTGGTGACGAGAACGTCGCCAACCCTTACCACTACGGCCATCTGCCCGAAGTCACGGTGCACCCCGATGGCAGCGGCACCATCGTCAAGCACTATTGCCTGGGCCGCATTTCGCACGAACTGATTCAGGTCATGCCAGACAACCGTACTGCCCTGATGGGCGACGATTACACCAACAGCGGCCTGTTCGTGTTTGTCGCCGACAAGGAAAAAGACTTGTCCGCAGGAACCTTGTATGTCGCCAAATTGGGCAGCGGTTTCTCGATCAACCCGGCAGATGTCGGCACCAGGCTGTCCTGGATCAAGCTCGGCCATGCCACCAGCAAGGAGATCGAAAAGCTGGCCAACACGCTCAAGCCTGCTGACATCATGACGGTGCTGAAAGCCGACCCCAACGATGCCAGCTTTACCAAGGTGTTCTACAACGGCGCCGCCAACTGGGTCAAGGTCAAGCCCGGCATGGAAAAGGCGGCGGCTTTCCTTGAAACTCACCGCTACGCCTACCTGATGGGTGGCAGCATGGGTTTTTCCAAAATGGAAGGCACCACCGTCAACATCAAAGACAAGGTGGCCTATTCGGCACTGCAGAACATTCAGGACTCGATGGTCAAGACCGGCAAGGGCTGGAACGCCGCCAGCGGCATTGCACTGGACAAGGCACTGGTGGCGGGTGGTGTGATGGCTTTGCCCCTGGCGGGCGGGCAGGTCGATCAGGCCGGTGCCGCCATCAAGAGCGAATGGTTGCCTGTGGCCATGCGCGCCTTGCTCATGGGTGAAGACATTGCCCCCGATGCGCTGGGCAACCTGGCCAACCCCGACAAGGTGTCCAACCCGGACAACCTGAAGTTCTCGGAAAAGCTGCGCACGCTGTTCATTGGCGAAGACAGCGGCACCCATGTCAACAACTTTGTCTGGGCCTACAACGTTGATACCAAAAAACTCAGCCGCCTGATGTCGATGCCGTCCGGTGCCGAGGCTACTGGTCTGGGTGTGGTGGACGACCTGAATGGCTGGATGTACATCACCAGCAATTTCCAGCATCCGGGCGACTGGAACGCCAAACTGCATGGCAAGGTGCAAGCCACGCTCGACCCACTGGTGCGAGCCAACTACAAAGACCGCTTTGGTGCTGCGGTGGGCTACCTGACAGCGCAAACCAGCGGGATCAAGCTTGGGTAGTTGCCCGCTGGGGGCGTGTCAATATAGCCAAAACTGGAAGGCACAGTTCACACGAACTGTGCCTTCTGCCCACGTCTGATCCTCACCCCCGGTTCGCGACAACCCTTGCTTTTGTTGACGATATTGACCAGGCCGGTCAGGGTTCTTGGGCAATAGAAGCGACCGAGACCACGGCACCAATAGCACGCGGTATCAAGCACATTTTTACATGTAGCCCTTGCCCTGTCTGCGCAGCAAGCTATGACTAGGATAGCACCGTGGCTGTGCTATTCCAGGATGCCGGTACAGGCAACGGGTTTGGCCCACTGCTTGGTCATAGCGTCATTCGTCGCGAGGGCGCAACTCCCACAAACTCAAAATGCTTCAGATGTCTTGTGCGAGTCGCGCCCTTGCGACGAAGGCCGTTCGATTCCAGCTCGTCCGGCCTGGGACCTGGATTGCCGGCGAATCAGAGTACGGGTAGCCCGCTGATGTAGCCGACTGCGGAACTCTTCTTGTTGTTCCAGTTGGCATTGATCAGCGGATCGACACCGGCACTGATGATCGAATGGATTGATCCCCAATCACCTGCATGCTGGAAATTGCTCATGATGTAGGAAAAGCCGTTGAGGTTGTCCACGATTTGCAAACCGGTGGCCTCACCACCCGCAGGCACCGATTGGAGCCGCGAGAGCTTCTTGGTGTCCACGTTGTACGCCCAGACAAAGTTATTGACGTGGGTGGCGGAGTCTTCGCCAATGAACAAGGTGCGCAGTTTTTCCGAGAACTTGAGGTTGTCGGGTGTGGCAACCTTGTCAACATTGGCGGTGTTCCCAACCGCATCTGCGGCCTGGTCTTCGCCGACCAGCGCTGGAATGGCGGCCATGGCAGTGGGCACCCAATCGCTTCCGATGGTCGCACCCGCCTTGTCCTTCTGGCCTGCAGATAACTTCAGTTCATAGGTTGCCCCGGCGGTGATCTTGCCAACCTGGATATCGCCAGATGTATCTGCCATGCTTTTTTCGATGCGCGACATGGCGATGTAGGCCACCTTGTCTTTGCGGTTGAGCGTCACACCTTCCATCTTGGTGAACTCCAGCGAGCCGCCCAGGGTTGCGGCGTAGCGGTGGGTTTCCAGGAAAGCCGCCGCTTTTTCCTTGCCAGCGGCGAATTTCACCCACTCGGTGGCACCGTTAAAGGCGATCTTGGTGTAAGTGGCATCGAGCGGATCGGTCTTCGAGACGGTGACGATGTCGCTGGCGCTGTGCGTGTCGGCCAGTGCCTTGATTTCCGCGCTGGTGGCACTGCCCAGCTTGATCCATGAGAGCGACGCAGCGCCGCCCGAAGTGGCTGAAGTCTGCGTCCATTTCGCGACGTACAGCGTGCCTGCGCTCAGGTCTTTTTCCGCGTTGGCGATGAACATGAACAGTCCGGTGTTATCGCCGTCGTCGCCCATCAGCACGGTCTTGTTGTCAGGACACACTTCAACCAGTTCACGCGCAATGCGGCCCAGGCAATAGTGCTTGACGATGGTCGCCGTGCCGTCAGGTTTGACTGTGACCTCGGGCAGATGGCCGTAGTGATAGGGATTGGCCGTGGTGGTGCTGCCAAACAGATTTTTGCTGAACGCCTGAAACATCGTGTTGGTGGCAATGTTGACGGCATCCGGTTCGTATTCTTCACTGGACAGGTGGGTGTTCCAGGGTGACAGGCTCGATGCACAGGTGATCCACAGTCCGTTGGCCGGCTTGGTGTCAACATTAAAGTGTTTGACGACCTTGAGCGCGCCAGTGGTCTTGTCCTGGTCCAGCGTGGTCACGGTGATCGGTGACGGCAGCGTGCCATACATTTGCGAAGCGGTTGGTGTCGGGCGTGTGCCGCTGGCAGCGTTGTTGGCGGTTGCGTACTCGTACTGCGTTACCAGGAACAACGTGTTGCCTGTAACACCTGCAACCGTCGGGTTGGCCAGCGAAATCAGTGAGTTGCCATCCGGGCAGTCGGAGAAAAACTGTTGTGCTGTGGCACCCGATGTGTCGATGATGGGGTTGCCATTGATGTCGTAATAGGCACCAGCAATCACGCTGGCATTGCCATTTTTGAGGGTGTCGCCGGTTTTGAAAAGAGTGTTGTAGCCAAGCGCCTGGGATTTCGTCGTGGCATCAGAGTAGGTGATCTTGACGCTGGCGCTGGTATAGCTGGCAGCGCGAAGTGCGTCAGTGCCAGGGGCCGACATGCCGATAAATTCGACCGAGCTGATGGTCACCGGGGCGGCATCGCTGCCACCACAAGCGCTCAGACCAAGGCTGCTCAGGCCCAAGGTGGCAACACCACCCAATGCGCTTTTGAGTACTTGCCGACGGGGCAAGCTGGCGTTGCTGGCATCTTTGCCCAGGGCGGCTAAGGCATGGTCAGAGCTGGCAGTGAAATCAGGGAAATGTCGGGTCATGTAAGGCTCCGGTTGAAAAGACCTGAATCTAGTTTGAGCGTGTGACAGCCGTGTGACCGGCTGCCCCCATGGAAAGCGACCTTATGAGCCAGGCCAGCCAGGTGCCTGTGGCACCTATGGATCGAACAGCGAGCATTGACCCCAGCGAGGGGTGCCGGATTTGCAGGCGCATAGCTCCGCAATGGGTCAAAAGGCCGGTGCAAAAAGGGCCGCTGGCACCGCAACTGGCGTTGCTCTTCCTGGCGGGCAGTAGCGAGCGTCGTCGTCGCGCCTACCCAACGCCCTTTCACACGCCCCGGCAAGCGCAGCCTTGTCACCAAGCTGGCCTGCTGCGGCCGTCCAGACTTTCGCAAACACGTCTGGAGCCGCAGCTTTCGCCCTACCCGGACGCGCTGCCAGTGGCCCACTCGGGCGGGTCCGACTGCGCAATTTTTGCTTACACCTTGCGCCGCAGCGCCAGCATGGTGAAGTCGTCTTCCAGAACCTCCGTTCCGGTAAAAGTGGCAACCTGGCGGCGCATGTCATCAAGCACGTGCTGCAAAGGCTGTGAATGGAGCTGACCCAGCCGGTCCTTGCAGCGGTCTTCGGAAAACTCCTGCCCTGCCTGGTTCTGCGCTTCGGTCACAC